>JAZRQN010000023.1:0-19554 GCA_045649855.1 Acutalibacteraceae bacterium
GGTTGTCAATGTAAAAAAAGCCGCGGTATGCTGTTGGATACCGCGGCTTTTGTTATAGATTCCATTCGATAAAGCCGTAGCTGTCGAGGATTCGGAAAAATTGTGCCAACCGTTCATACAAAGGATGCGCTTTTTCGCCGAAATGCTCGTCCACCAGAACGCCGATAGCGGTAATATCCTTTTCACCGTCTAACAGCGGCCAGATAAAACTGCCGTTTTCATCCAGATGCACGTAGCTGATTTTCGGTTTTTTAAACAGCTTTTGCGCAATGCGATTGAATATGCCCGTATTTTCGATTGCGAGTGTGATCAGACCGTTTTCATCCGCCTCCCAGTTGATAGAGGGGTGTCGCATCGGTTTGCGTTCCAAATAGTTTTCGCTGCCGCTCTTTTTAGTCATGGTTATCACGCTTTTTCCAAAGGGAGAATTTGAGAACGGTCAGGATGATGATGGCAAACAGCACCACGCCACCGATATCGGATACCACGGGCGGAATGCCGATCTTGGAAGACAGATCGAACACCGAATCGATGCCAAATACGGCAAGCAGCGCCAGCAGAATACCGACAAGACCTTCGCCTGCGATCATACCGGAGCAGAAGAGGATGCCGTCATTGGTGATGGCTTTTTTCTCGTCTTCCGAACGGCGGAGTTTATCCATAACCAAACGTACCAAGCCGCCGACCATGATGCAAGCATTCAGATGCACGGGCAGATAAATACCGATGGCAAACGGAAGAACGGGGATGCCGATGATTTCGACGACAACGGCGATAGCGACACCGATAAATACCAAACTCCACGGGAGGTTGCCGCCCATAACGCCTTCGATGATGAGTTTCATCAGCGTTGCTTGCGGTGCGGCAAGCTGATCAGAACCAAAGCCCCAAGCGGTGTCCAGCAGATACAAAGTACCGCCGATAGCAAGTGCCGCGGCAATGACGCCGATCACTTCACCGAACTGCTGTTTCTTGGGGGTAGCACCCAGCAGATAACCGGTTTTGAGGTCCTGAGAGGTATCGCCTGCGATGGCGGATACGATACAGATGATAGAGCCGATAGCAATAGCACTGCTCATACCGGTGTATCCCACGCTGCCGGTAACTTTCAAGAGCAGGGTGGCAATCAACAAGGTGGCGATCGCCATACCGGAAACGGGGTTGTTACTGCTGCCGACCAAGCCCACCATACGGGACGAAACGGTCGCAAAGAAGAAACCGAAGATCACCACGATGGCAGCGCCGAGGAGCGACACGGGAATGGCAGGTACCAGCCATACGGCAAGGGTGAGCACAGCAATAGCGATGAGCACGACGGTCATATGGATATCCTGTGCAGTGCGTGCAGAGGAAGTGTTTTTACTACCGGAAATGCTTTTCATAGCACCACTGAAAGTTTTGATGATCAGCGGCAGGGATTTGACCAGGCTGATGATACCGCCTGCGGCGAGTGCGCCTGCGCCAATGTAGCGGATGTAGGTGCTCCAAATAGCGGAAGCACCGCCTGCCTCGTAGATTGCGCTGATGGATTCCACGCCGGGATACAGCGTGATATTCGCACCGAACAGCACGATGAGGGGGATGAGTACCATCCAGCTGAGCAGACCGCCTGCGAACATAAACGAGGAAATACGAGCACCGCAGATGTAACCAACACTCATAACAGCAGGATAGATTTGCGTGCCGATCTCACCGGCAAAACCTTTGAAACGCAAGGAAACTTCACCGGATACGACTTTCAAACCATCGATGATGAATTTGAACAGCGCGGCAAAACCCATACCGGCAAATACGGTGGAAGCATTTGCGCCACCCTTTTCACCTGCGAGCAGAACCTCAGCACAAGCAGTGCCTTCGGGATACGGCAGGATACCGTGCTCTTTGACGATCAGTGCGTTGCGAAGCGGCACCATAAAGAACACACCGAGCAGACCGCCGATGAGGGCAATCAAGGTAATTTCCACGATACCGGGTTTTTCCATATGTCCTTCAGCCGCCCACAAGAACAAAGCAGGCAGGGTGAAGATAGCACCGGCCGCCAGCGACTCACCTGCAGAACCGATGGTCTGCACGATGTTGCTTTCCAAAATGGAGTTGCGGCGCATGATGATGCGGATGACGCCCATCGCGATAACCGCGGCAGGAATGGATGCGGAAACGGTCATACCGACGCGCAATCCGAGGTATGCGTTTGCGGCACCGAAAACGACCGCTAACAAAATACCCATAACGATCGAGGTAACGGTAATTTCAGGCGTTACCTTTTCAGCCGGGATATACGGCTGAAATTCTTGTTTGTTGTCCATACTTTCTCCTATCCGCCAACACGTTTACGGTGTTGGCACAAAATCCAAATCAGTATACCACCTTTTTATATAAAAAGCAAACATTATCGACAATTACTTAAAATTTCCGTCAACAAAGCAAAGGTGGCGTTTGTAGAGGAAATGCAAAGACGTTCGTTTACCGTGTGTACGTCGTACAAAGCAGGTCCAATGGCGATGCAGTCCAGCCCCTCAATACCGGAGGCGAACACGCCGCATTCCAAGCCTGCGTGGATGGCTTCCACTTTCGGTTCTGTACCGCGCTGTGCCATATAGCAGGATTTGAATACGGATTGCAACTGCGAGCGGTCATTGTACTCCCAAGGCGGATAATGACCGAAACTTTCAACTGTAAAGGCAATCTGCTTTGCAAAGACGCGCATCCGTTCTTCGAGGTAAGCGAGTGCGGTAGCCTTGTTACTGCGTAATGCAAAATGTATGGTGAGCAGGTTGTCGGCACCGGACAGCACGCCAAGGTTGAGGGAGGTTTCCACCAATCCTTCAATGGTGGTGCTCATGTCGATGATACCGTTCGGCGCACAGGTAAGAGCGAAGATCAAACGGTCGGTCAGATCGGTATCCCACACTGCGTGAGTACCTGTTTCACCACCGGTGATCTCAAACCGAAACTGCGGTTCGCGGTCGCTGATTTCGGCTTGGATCAGTTGTAAATATGCTTGTGCGGTTTGGATGAACGCATCGGCGTTTTTAACACACAGCTGCATACGACAAAGGTTGGGAATGGCGTTCCCTTTGTCGCCGCCCGTGATGCTGATCATATCAAACGAGGCATTTGTACGCAGATGTTGCAACACTCTGCCTGCCAGCATATCGGCGTTGACTCTGCCTTTGTCGATTTCTACGCCCGAATGACCGCCTTGCAGACCGCGCAACGTGATGGTAACGGCAGTGCCTGCTGTATTATAATATTGAATAGGAGCGGTCATCACAACATCACAACCGCCTGCACAGGACACGGTGAGGGTGTCATCCTCTTCCGCATCCAGGTTGATCATGTTTTTGCCGTGAAGCAATCCCATATCCAACTGCATGGCGCCGATCATACCGATTTCTTCATCGGTAGTGAATACCGCTTCGAGTGCAGGGTGGGGGATATCATCACTTGCAAGGATCGCCAACACCATCGCCACGGCAATGCCGTTGTCAGCACCAAGCGTGGTGCCGTGCGCTTTGATGAAATCGCCGTCAATATACAAATCCAGCGCATCTTTCGTAAAATCGATGGTACTATCTTCGGCTTTTTGGCATACCATATCCAGATGTCCCTGCAGGATCACCGTTTTTGCATTCTCGTATCCGACGGTAGCGGGTTTGTAGATGATGACGTTATTGGCATCATCCCGGACCGCTTTCAGTCCGTGCTTGCTTGCAAATTCCATGCAATAGGACGCAATGGCATCCATATTGCCCGAACCGTGCGGTATACGGCTGATTTCCTCAAAGTATTTGAACAACGGTTGTGCGTAAAGTGTTGCCAATCCTGACATAGTCGTTTCCTCGCTTTGATGATTTTAAAACACAAGTATTGGTAGTATACCACGATTTTGGTAAAATGACAAGGCGAATTGATATTTACATAAATACATATACAGAAAAATCGGGGTTCCAAGCGGAACCCCGATTGTTTGTGTTTGAGCGATTACACGCCTTCTTTGGAACGGCGGAGGAATTCGGTCTCGGTGCAACCGTTCTCAGGCACATAGTCTTTGAGCGGCACGAGTTTCTCGTGGATAGCATCGAGAATCCAGCCTGCCTGCGGGAAGAAGAACTCGTCGAACTCGAAGGGAGGCGTGATCCAGTTGCGCGCGCCCACAACAACGGGAGGCGCATCCAGATAATCGAAGCAGTATTCGGTGATGTTCTTGGCGACGTCGTTCATGAAAGAACCACGTGCGCAAGCGTCGGATACCAGCACCACGCGACCGGTCTTCTTGACCGATTCGATGATCTTGGTGTAATCCAACGGTGCCAAGGAGTGGAGGTTGATGATCTCCGCTTCCATGCCGTATTTTTCGCTGAGCTGTTTTGCAGCATCCACAGCGCGATACAGAGCCGCACCGAGGGTGAGGATGGTAACGTCTTTGCCCTCGCGCACCTTGTTGACATCGCCAAACGCGATCTCATAGCGCTCTTCGGGTACGCCGCCCTCGTGGAACTGCTCGCCCACGTCATAAATTCTCTGGCTCTCAAAGAACACAACAGGGTCAGTACCTTTGAGTGCGGATTCCATCAAACCTTTGGCTTCCCAGGGAGTTGCAGGGAAGCAAACTTTCAGGCCGGGGATGTGTGCGCAAAGAGCAGTCCAGTCCTGGCTGTGCTGTGCGCCGTATTTAGAACCGACAGACACGCGGAGAACCACGGGCATTTTGAGGATGCCGGCGGACATCGCCTGCCATTTTGCCATCTGGTTGAAGATTTCGTCGCCTGCGCAACCGATGAAGTCGGCATACATCAATTCAACCAAAGCACGACCGCCCGAGAGCGCATAACCGACGGCAGTACCGACGATAGCACCTTCAGCCAGGGGAGAGTTGAACAGACGTTTGTGCGGCAGAGCGTCCATCATGCCACGATACACGGCAAATGCGCCGCCCCAGTCACGGCAGTCTTCGCCGTAAGCGATGAGGGTGGGATCCTCGTAGAAACGATCCCAGATAACCTCGGACAGACCGTCGCGCAGGTTATACAGTTTCATCTTGGAAACGGGTTTGCCGTCAGGGCCGATCGGGCTGCGGCTCTTGGATTTGATCTTCTTGTAGCCTTCTGCTTCTTCCTTCGGAACGGTGAACTCGGGTTCACGATCGTCAAATGCGACAACCTGCTCGTTGGAATACATCAGGCGTTCCACAACAGCGGGATCTTTTTTGAAATCGCAATAGGGGCTGATTTCGGGATCGGCAGCCGCTTTGCAGATGAGGGTCATACGCTCGGTAGTTTCCGCCAGGATGGCGTCCACTTCCGCTTCGGTCAGCACGCCTGCTTTGACCAGTTCTGCGGGATAAGTAGTGAGCGGATCGACCTCTTTCCAGGCATCCATTTCTTCTTTGGTACGGTAAGCGTTCTGGTCGGACACCGAGTGGCCGGAGAAACGATAGGTAAGGGTTTCGAGCATCACGGGGCCTTTGCCGTTGCGGAGCAACTCGAGCTTGCGCTCCATGGCATCGATCACAGCGAGCGGATTAAAGCCGTCCACCGTTTCTGCGTGGAACTGGGTGGGGCTGACACCGGATGCAATACGGGACATGCAACCCTGACCCATGGTCTCGCCACGGGTCTGGTCGCCCATGCCGTAGGAGTTATTGAAGATGTTGTAGAGGATGGGCATACCCTCGTCTTCCCACAAGGTCTTGTACTGATCCATTGCGGAGAAGTTGAGCGCTTCCCAAACAGGACCACGCGCCATAGCAGCGTCGCCCACGTTGCAAACAACGATACCTTTTTTGTTGTTCACTTTCTTGTACAGAGCAGAACCGGTGGAAATGGTGCCGGAACCGCCGACGATAGCGTTGTTGGGATACACGCCGAAGGGGAGGAAGAATGCGTGCATGGAACCGCCCATGCCCAGATGGAAACCGGTCTCACGCGCAAAGATCTCGGACAGCGTGCCGTACAGGATAAAGCGGATAGCGAGTTCTTTCACGTCTTTGGTCTCGCCGAGCTTCTGGGTGGAACGCAGGCATTTGCCCTCGAGGAAGTTTTCCATAACGTCCATCAACTGTTCGTCGCTCATCTTGTTGATGGTGGAGAGTGCTTTCGCCAAAATCTCGGAGTGAGAACGGTGGCTGCCGAACGCAAAGTCATTTTCGTCCAGCAGATACGCCTGACCGACGCAAGCGGCTTCCTGTCCGATGGACAGGTGAGCAGGGCCGGGATAGGTGTGCTCAATACCATTGTAACCGCCCTGGGTTTTGATGTTGTTGAGCATGGTTTCGAACTCGCGGAGAACGGTCATATCACGGAAAATACGGATGAGATCTTCCTTGGTGTACTTGCCGGATTTGAGTTCGTCTTTCACGGTCTTGTTGTAAACGTTGACGGGGATTTCGTTGAACGTTACTTTACCCGCCGCGCGGACCTCTTTGGGATCCACAAATAAATTCTTAGGCATTGTCTATTCCTCCCTTAAATGTGAAAAATCGCTTCTCTGATGATTTCCGCCACGGTGGGGTGGGGGAATACCAGTTTTTTGAGTCTGTTGGGGGTCAGTTCGGTGTCCACCATCATAGTGGCGGTCATAATGATTTCGGATGCGTAAGAACCGACCATGTGGCAGCCGACCAAACGGTTGTTTTCGGTGTCCACCACCAGTTTGATGAAGCCTTTGCCGCCGTTGGTTTCAGCGAGGTATCTGCCTGCATAGGACATCGGCAGTTTGATCTCTTTGACCTTCATGCCGTTCTTTTCGGCGTCCTCTTTGCTGTAGCCGACGCTGGCAACCTCGGGATCGGTGTAGATGACCGAGGGGATAACGTCATAACGCATTTCGTCCGCAATGCCGAGCATATGGTTGACAGCAACCTCCGCCTCTCTGTATGCGGTGTGCGCGAGCATCAGCTTGCCGTTGCAGTCGCCGATGGCATAGACACCGGACACGTTGGTGCACAGATGACGGTCGGTCTTGACCGCGGCTCTGTCCATATCCAACTGCAACGTTTCAATGCCGATGTCGGCGGTAGCAGGTTTGCGGCCTGCAGAGAGCAATACCTTGTCGCATTTGATCTCTTTCTTCTCGCCGTTTTCTTCATAGATGACACCGTCCGCTTTTACTTCCAGCACTTTGCAGGACAGTTTGAATTCCATACCGCGTTTGACGAATGCATCGGTAAGTACTTTGCAAATGTCGGGATCGGTAGCACCTGCGATTTTGGGCATCATTTCGATGACGGTTACTTTCGTACCCACGCTTGCGAAATAATATGCCATTTCCAGACCGATCACGCCGCCGCCGATGACAACGAGGTTTTCGGGCAGTTTCTTTTCATCCAGCACTTCGCGGTTGGTAACCACAAAGCCGGAAGCCAGTCCTTCTTTCAGACCGGGCACGGGAGGTACGAACGTTTCCGAACCGGAGGCGATGACCAGGCGTTTGCCTTCGTAAGTAGCACCGTCCGCTTCTACAAGGAAACCGTTGTCGCCGCGGCCTTTGATGGTGGCAGAGGCGGAAATGACGGTAACCTTGTTGCTCTTCATGGTAGCACCAACGCCCGCGACCAGGGTTTTGACAACCTGATCTTTGCGATCGATCACTTTCGCGTGATCGTATGTAACGCCGGTAGACACGACGCCGTACGCTTCGCTTTCTTTTGCGTGGCGATACATTTTGGAGGAGTTGAGCAAGGTCTTGGTGGGGATGCAACCTTCGTTCAGACAGGTGCCGCCCAGTGCCTTTTTCTCAAACACGGCAACTTTCATGCCGCCTTGTGCAGCGCGCTCGGCACACAGATAGCCGCCGGGGCCGCCGCCCAATACTAACAGATCATACAGTTCCATATTGCTGTCTCCTTATTTCGCCAACAGGGCGGTGAAATGTTCGAGGTTGAAACCGAGCTCTTTCTGGAATCTCGCCGCAGGAGAACCGTCAACAGCACGGTGGTCGTAGGTGAGAGAAAGACCCATTGCAGGATACAACTCAATCGAGCCGTCTGCGGCTTTGCGCACTCTGTCAACCGTGGTGCAAACACCGAGCAGACCGGTCTGCGGAGGATTGATAACGGGGGTGAAGGATTCGACACCCAGACTACCGAGGTTGGACACGGTGAAAGTACCGCCTGCCAGTTTGTCGGGGGAGATGTTGCCTTCACGGCAAGCCGCCGCCAGTTCTTTGACCTCTTTGGAGATTTCCAGCAGGCTCTTCTGATCGGCATTGAAGATGGTGGGAACCATCAAGCCTCTGGGCGTATCCACTGCAACGCCGAGGTTCACGTGCTTGAAGATGCGGATGGTGTTGTCATCCAGCATGTGCGCGTTGAGGTCGGGGTGGTTCAACAGGGTTCTGGACACGGCGAACAATACGATGTCGCCAAGGGTGATACCCGCATATTCGCCTTCCATCGCTTTGAGCTGCTTTCTGTAAGCCAGAATAGCCGAAGCGTCGAAGGAGGTGTTGTGGGTGAGCTGTGCCATGGTGGACAGCGAGGTGTGCATCGTCTTGCTGATGGCACGACGGATGCCGCTGAACTTGACGTCTTCGTATGCGGTTTCCGCGACAGGTGCTGCCGCAGGAGCAGTAGCGGTAGTTGCAGCCGCCGCAACGGGGTTGTTCATCAACTCACGCACGTCGCGCTCGATGATTCTGCCGTTCGGGCCGGTCGGGGTTGCCATAGCGGCATCCACACCTGCACGTTCCGCGAGTTTTTTCGCTCTCGGAGAAACGGCGACGATGCCGTCAGCAGAAACGGTAGCTTCGGCAGCAACGGGTGCAGGAGCGGCAACTTCTTCCGCTTTTTCCTCGACAGCAGGAGCTGCTGCGGGAGCGGCTTCAGGCGCTGCAGCGTCAGACGGACGCAGGGCGGAACAATCGTCGCCCACGTTACCTACGGCGCAAACATTCATAAGGCAGGGTACTTCGTCGCCTTCGTTGTAAAAGATTTCGAGCAGAGTACCTTCTTCGGTAGACTCACATTCAAAGCTGGCTTTATCGGTTTCGTAGGTGAACAAAATGTCGCCCACTTTCACGGCGTCGCCAACCTTCTTTTCCCAAGCGCCGATGATACAACTTTCGACGGTGATACCGGCTTTGGGCATAATAACTGCATTTGCCATAAAATCTCTCCTTAAATCTCCATTTTATTTAGCGCAGTAAAGACTAAATAGTTCAACTTGTATTATACCGCTTATATATATATATTGTCAATGGATACTTGTCCACAATAACGCCGAAAACACAGGGCGTTTTTTGGGCATTATTGTCATAAATTCTTGACGAGGACAGCAGAAAATTTTATAATGATAAAAAATGCTTTTCGAGGGAAACAATGATTACGAAATTACAGTATTACGTCAGTCGGGAAACCGACCCGTATATCAATCTGGCAACCGAGAAATATTTGCTGGATACCGTGGATGAAAACACTCTTATTCTGTATTTGTGGCAGAACAAAAACACGGTGGTCATCGGTCGCAATCAAAACCCGTGGGCTGAGTGCCGCTGTGAACAGTTGCGCGAGGACGGCGGTGTGATTGCCAGACGTCTGTCGGGCGGCGGTGCGGTGTTTCACGATCTTGGAAACGTGAATTTCACCTTTTTGTGTTCCGAACAGAACGCGGATGTTGCGCGCAATATGCGCATACTGCAACAAGCGTGCGCCATGGAGGGGATTACGGCAGAAGTATCCGGCAGAAACGATATCACCGCAAACGGCAGAAAGTTTTCGGGAAACGCGTTTTATTATTCGAAAGGCAAAAGTTATCATCACGGCACGTTGTTGATCAATGCCGATACCGAAAAAATGGGAAAATATCTGACACCGCCCAAAGCAAAACTGGCATCCAAAGGGGTCAAATCCGTGGGTGCGCGGGTGGTCAATCTGTCGGAATTGTCGCCTTCTGTCACCTGCGAGAGTATGATGCAAAACCTCAAAAAAGCGTTTGCGAAATCCGTTGGCGTGCCGCTTGAATGTATTGAAAAGATAGATGCGGCGTTTGTGTCGACACTGGCAAAACAATACGGCAGTTGGGACTATGTATACGGAAAAACGATTGATTTTTCTATGTCGCTTGAAACACGCTTTGATTGGGGACAGGTGCAGTTGTTGCTGAAAATCGAGGACGGTACGATTGCAGACCTGCAGATGTACACCGACGCGATGGATAGCACCTTGTCCGAAACAATAGCGACCGCTCTCGTAGGTTGCCGATATGTGTATTCCGCCGTTTCCGCCCACCTGGAAAATGCGTTATCAGGGGATATTTTAAAGAATATGTTATCACTGTTTGAAGAACAGGGATTTTGATTTAATAATGAGAAAAGCGAGGCGAACGGAGCGTTCACCTCGCTTTTCTCATTTTACAGTGTTTTCATATACTGCGTGGGGGTGTGGCCTGTTTGGGCTTTGAAGACCTTCGAGAAATACTGCGCATCCGCAAAGCCGCAGTGATCGGCGATGTCGGTTACACTGGTAAATCCCTGTTCGATCATGGCGCAGGCGTTTTGGACGCGGATGGTATTGAGATACTCCACAATGCCGACGTGAAACTGTTTTTTGAAAATATGTGAAATGTATTTTGGGTTATAGGACAGCTCTTTTCCCATTTTCTCCAACGAAAAATCGTGTTCGGAAAAGTGATCGTCGATGTATTTTTTGATGAGATTGATATTTTGGTTTTGCTTTGCATCGTTTTGTCGGGGAAGCAGTGCGCCTGCAAGAAAAGCGAAAGAATACAGCAACACCGATTCGGCGATGAGGGCTTTGTCGTCGACGTTTAAAGTGATACATTTCTCCCAAAAATCATACACGCCATGCACATTGTGAAAAATGAAATTGGTGCTCGAAATTTTTAAGTTTTCCATCAGCATATTGCCTCGGCGACCGATAAAACTCACATACATATAGGTGAAGTTTTCCTTGGACTCTATTGCATACGGAGAACCGGGAAAGGTGAAAAACATATCGCCTTTTTTCAGCAGATTGATTTTACCAAGTGTGTGGATCGCACCGCTCCCACTGCAAACATAATACATTTTATACACCGATTCTGTTCGCAACCGCTCGGACAACTGCACGGTGGTTTCCAAGACAAAGTTGATGGCGTTCAAAGTATAATCATTTTTGCGCGCGGGTATAAAATGACAAATATTTTGATACATACAGCAACACCTCTTCCACTCACAGTATATCGCTGCTTTTGCATTCGGTCAAGAAAAAACGAACGATTTTACACAAAAAAATGGAATATATCCATTGTTGCGATAGGCGTTACTTATTATAATAAAGATAAGCTTAGTAAAAAGGAGTGGTTATTTTGAAAAAAGTACGTATTGGTGTTTTGGGCGGTTATCGCGGCTCGAGTATGATCCATTACTGCAAGAGAGCAAGCAACGCCGAGGTAGTCGCAATTTGCGATAAGATCCCTGAGGTATTGGAAGCACAACGCCAAAACGCAGAAGGATTGAACATTGCTTTCTACGATAATTTTGACGAGTTTATTCAACACGATATGGATGCGGTGGTGCTGGCAAACTACGCCCACGAACACGCCCCCTTTGCGATCAAAGCATTAAAGCGTGGTCTGCATGTGTTTTCCGAGGTGTTGCCCTGCCAGACCATGAAAGAAGCGGTCGAACTCATTGAAACGGTGGAAGAAACGGGATTGATTTACGCCTATGGCGAGAACTACTGCTATATGCCTGCGCCGTATGAAATGAAAAAGGTGTACCGTGAGGGAAAGATCGGTGAATTCGAATACGGCGAGTGTGAATACATCCACAACTGCGAAGCGATTTGGCCGAGCATCACCTACGGTGAAAAGGACCATTGGCGCAACAATATGTATTCCACCTTCTACTGCACCCATTCGTTAGGTCCGATCATCCATGCGACCGGTCTGCGTCCCGTTTCGGTTGTGGGTTTTGAAGGCACCAAAACCGAAAGACATCTGCGCGTCGGTCAAAAGGGCGGACAGTTCGGCATTGAGATGGTCACTTTGGAAAACGGCGGTATTGTCAAGAGCATCCACGGCGGCTTATATACCCATTCGGTGTGGTATTGCGCATACGGCGCGAAAGGCAGTATGGAATGCGGCCGCGACGCTGCCAAAGACGGACATATCCACAAACTGTATATCAACGCTGATGTATTTTCGGGCGATTACGGCGGTCCCGGCATCAACGAATGTTATGAACCGAAAAGCGACATCGTTGCCGACATCGAGGGCTTTGGTCACGGCGGTTCGGATTTCTTCTCCATGTACCACTTCGTTGAAAAAGTCAGAGGCAATAAGAATGCCGATATTATCGATGTGTACGAAGCGATGGATATGTTCCTGCCGGGCATGTTCGCCTATCGTTCCATCCTGAACGGCGGTATCACCATGGAAATCCCCAACCTGCGCGATAAAGCGGTACGTGAACAATGGAGAAACGACACCGCTTGCACCGATCCCAAGGTGGCGGGCGATATGTTGCTCCCCACCTTTTCCAAAGGTACGCCGGATATTGATGACGCCGTGTATGCGCACATGAAAGATTTGTGGGACGCGGAATGTGAAAAAGAGGACGGCAACTACAGAAGCCAGGCTTTTAAACAGGGGTCAAAGAAATAAATGTATTATATTGTCATTTTAATTTCGGTGGCTATGTTCGGCGGCTGCTTTGCACTGAATGACACCTACCGCAAGCTGCGTGGCAGCGGTTTGTCCAGCAGTATGGAAAGTACATTTATCGGCTCGATAGCGGGACTGATCGTGTTGCTTGCCGTGAGTGGTTTTGATTTTCAGGCGACACCGTTTACGCTGTGCATCGCTTTGCTGTATGCACCGTGTTGTATCGGTTTTTCGTTGTGCAGTTTCAAGGCGTTGGCTATCGTGAACTTATCGCTCTATTCACTGTTTTCCATGCTCGGAGGTATGATCTTACCTTTTTTGCAGGGCATCCTGTTTTATGGCGAGCCGATCAACCTTGCCAAAATCGTCTGTGTTGTGTGCATCGGCATGGCGCTGGCACTGACCGTTACCCTTGACAACAAAAAGAGCGGCTGGATCTATTATATCGGTGTTTTCGTGCTCAACGGCATGGTGGGCGTATTGGCAAAAATCTTCGCCTCTTCCACCTTGCCCAAGACTAGTGCGGAATGGTATTCCATCTGGTGTGCGCTGTTTGCCGCCGTTTTGTCGGCAATTGTGTGGCTGTGCTGCCGCAAGCATGCCGACACGCCGCAGTTTACGTGGAAAGCGTTGTCGGTAGGCGCACTCAGTGGCTCTATCAACCGTGTGGCAAACTTTTTGTTGGTGATCGCACTGGTGCACGTGGAAGCATCGGTGCAGTATCCGATGATTACCGGTGGCGTGATGATCGTGTCCACCCTCATTTGCTTCTTTGGCAAAAACAAACCCACCAAACGGGAACTGTTGTCGGTCGTCATCGCCTTTGTCGGTTTACTGGCACTGTTCCTGCTCGGAAACTGTTGAAAAATCGCATAGTGTGTGATACACTGACAGGGAGATGACATGGTTGCGTCTCCCTGTCTTTTTGCTGTTTGCACTGTCGTTTTTTGTGCTCGGGAAGATAACATATATCCGGTTTGCGAGGAAGTGTTTGTATGCAACATTTAGCAGAAGACTATTCGGTGGTCGTGCAGTCGCCCGATCCGCAAAATGCGTATTGCTTTAGTCCCGGTTTGCTAAAAACCGACAGTGGCAGATTGATCGCCACGATGGACTTTTTCGGCGATGCCGTCAAGGATTTCAAAGCGGCATTTAAATATCGGCCGACCGATGAAAAATGCTTTGCAGGCAGAGCGTTTGTGTCGGATGACAACGGCGAAACCTGGCGTGAAACGGGGCAGATCCCGATGATGCATATGCGTGCGTTTCAGGCAGGGAAGACCCTGTATATCATCGGTCATTCGGGTGATTTGGGCATCGTGCGCTCGGATGATAACGGAGAAACCTGGAGCAAGGTGTTCCCCTTGACAGAGGGACAGATGTGGCAGCAAGCGCCTTGCAGTATATGGTGCGAAGAAGATCGGGTGTATCTCGTGATGGAACACATGACGCACGAGCGTGTGGTGTGGCCGATGTGCGGTATTGCGCCTGTGTTGATGCGTGGCAACATCCACGACGATCTGACCAAACGGGAGAATTGGACTTTCGCCTCGGAGGTTGTGTTCGAAGAGGCGATCAAGGACGAACAGCTGGGCGATTTCGGCTTGCCGTTTTACAAGAAATCCGAGCCGGGATATATGCACAAGACCCACTGCGGTTGGCTGGAGACCAACGTGGTGCGCCTGAAAAAAGAAAACGATTGGTTTTATGATGAAACTGGCAAAACGCTGCACCTGTTTATGCGTGTGTTCACGGGTCTGCCGTGGACGGGCGGTCTTTTAAAGGTGGTCGAAAAGGACGACGGCACGATGGAGACGATGTTCGAAACGGCGCCCTCCGGCAAGCGAATGGCGCTTATCAACATCCCCGGTGGCGGTGAGTCGAAGTTCCATATTTTGTATGACGAACAGACACGCACCTATTGGCTGCTTACCAACGAGTTCACCGATCGTATGGTGGATTTCAACCGCTGGAGCGTCAACCAATATAAAGGCTATGATCGTTCTCGGTTGGTGCTGTATTATTCATATAATTGCTTTGATTGGATTTTCGCAGGCGTGGTGGCGGCAGGGAAGACCCGCCGCCAATCCAGAAGCTATGCGAGCATGGCGTTCGACGGCGAGGATTTGATGGTGCTGTCCAGAACGGGTGCGGATAACGCGCTGAACGGACACGACACCAACCGTGTTACGTTCCACCGCGTAAAAGATTTCCGCTCGCTCATCGACCTCCCGTACCCCGAGGAGTAACACGGCGACAAATGCACTTTCATATGAAGTGTTATAGACGGCGGTGTACAACGCCCCTGCGTTGCCATTCACCCGCCCTCCCAACCCACGCAAAATTACACCCCCGCTAAAACAGCACCGCTCCCGCAGGAAATCCCTACGGGAGCGGTGTTTATATTATGTGCTTCACTTTTTGTATGGAACACGTGCTGAGGGAACTTTTTTAGATGCAGGATCAGTATGGGCAGTTTGATCATCAAAGAAAATATTCGCACCAAAAGCTTTGAGCACTTCGCTCTTTTCGATTCCACCCAAGAAGAAAACCTCATCCGTTCGCACGTTCCATGCCCTCAGTGTTCTAACAACACGTTCATGAGCGGGGGCGTTTCTTGCTGTTACAAGGGCTGTTCGTATCGGCACAGAATCTTCGGGGAATTGATTTTGGATGATTGATATGGTTTTAAGCAGTTTCGCGAAAGGACCTTCAGGCAACGGTTTTCTAGCGTTTTCGTGCTCATGTTCAGCAAATGCCTGCAATCCTTTTTCTTGATAAATTTTCTCCGATTCATCAGAAAAAATAACAGCATCGCCATCAAACGCGATCCTTATTTGATCCACATCATCAGACGGATCGATAGGTAACTGAGAATGATCGCAGATAATGCCGGATGCAATGTTGGCATTGATAGCTTCCTGTACATCCGTTTCGTTGGCAGATAAAAACAAATCCGTTTTAAAGGCACCTAAGTACGGAGAGATTGATGCACCGCCAACCAGAGCGGCTCTGCTAATATTGAGGTTATAATGTTCTATTGAGTTGAAGATGCGCAGACTCGTATCGGCACTGTTTTTTGACATAATGAGTATTTCGGTCAGATATCGTCCTTCGGCATTCAACTTCTGTAGCGCTTTTACAAGTGGAAATGCTGTTCCGGGTTTTAGAATATCATTCTCATGCTCAATTTGGTATTGAGAATAGGCTTCCAACCCTTCTTTTTCAAATATTTTATTTTCCGATTCCAAGTCAAATAATGCTCTAGAAGAAACACCTATTACCAATTTGTCCTCTAAATTCAAAGGCACTAAAACTCACTTCCTTTGCCATTGCTGTAATTGTCATATTCATTATAGCATGTTCGTTCGAAAAACGCAATTCGTTTCAAATGTGCCGATTTTGATTCCACACATTCGCAAAAATAAACCTTCCTTGCTACAATAAGGCTAAAGGAGGTAAAACGATATGGGTAAATTTATTGAAGAGTTTTATTACGGCAATCTCGATCCACAGGCGCGCAGCACTAAGCAGAACAAAACGGTACAAAAACAAATGGAGGTGTTGATGCTAAACGAGGACTATCTGGCCGAGAACCTATCGGGCGAAAGCAAAAAGAAGTTCCTCGACTTTTGCAACGCGTGGGGCGTGGTCAACGGCGAATCCAATCTCGACAGTTTCATTATGGGATTCCGCCTCGGCGCCAACTTCACCTACGACACTTTCGTGTCCGAAGACTCACCTTTCACCGATCTGCTAAAGGAGGCATAACGATGGAACAATATATCTACGACGAAACCAACGGCTTGTGGTACGAACGCGATGGTGATTATTACATCCCTTGCCTAAAACTCCTCGAAACAAACATCGGCATATGGGGCGAACGCTATCTCACCTACATCCGCGAGCACAAGAAACTCCTACACACAAAATTGATGATCAATGGCACCCTATACGACCACCTCGCCGAAATCAACAAACAGGCAGAAGAAATGTTTTCTGAGCTTACAAACCAAATGAAAACCAATGAGGGCATCACCGAACAGCTCAAAGCAGATAACCAACTCGAATGGGTCCGCCGGATGAACAACATCCGCCACCGCGCAGCAGAAATAGTGAATAGAAACTTAATTTATAGGTGACGCTCAATTCCAAATATTTTTTATTATTCAAAAAGAAGCAGTGATCCTATCGAATTTCTGATGAATCACTGCTTCTTTTTGTGCAAATTTGAGATTAAACTTCCAGCAAGTATTCCTCTAAAGCAGCCGCAAGGTGTAGCGGTAACGGAAGGGTGGTTGATTGGTCGTATTGAATTGATAATGAGCACAAATCCATGATATATTTAGTCCAAACCGAAGAATCGTCCTCAAGTTGTAGTTGTAAAGGATATATTTCAATCATGTCTTTTTCGGCATAGTCAGCAAAAGGATAATTGAAACGAGATTCTTTTAGGCTACGGTTGTACTTGGGATCGTTTGGCTTTTGTGATATTGCCCAAAACACTTTGCCGTATTTAAAAATACCGGAAGCTGAAGAATAGTTCTCATCTTCGCGTTCGCTCGTGTAATAATCAGGAACCTCAGCATTGTTCCTTATGCGAAAAACACGAATACCAGTACCTGATAATGAGATTGGGTACGATGTTTTGTTGGATCCCGCATCTATCTGGTCCGGCATATAATCATTCGTTACGGTGTATCCGCTTATGGCTTTATCAGAAATGCCTCCCCACAATGGACGAGTGTTACCATCCGAATGAATGAGAAGAACTGCGCCTTGGCTTTCTGAGTCAAAACGATTTCTCATTTCGATAAGTTTTTGTTTGGCGGGAGAAAAGCTGGCGCTCACGCATAACTGCTCGAAATCTTCATTCCAAAACAATTTTGCCATCTCCAAGCACGCTTTTCGATAACTTACATTATTCTCTTCGAAAGCAGCACATTGGACGCGGGTTCTTCCGGTCAAGAGATCGTGTGATACATAAAGCGGCATAAAACGTGCCTTTTTTCTAACGTTATGTATCTGTGTGCACACGTGCATTCCGACACAGGTGACATCTTTTAGCTTGTATGTTTTCAGCTGTTCGGTATTCATTAAAGTGGTAATACCAAGTTGACGATATAAATCATACACGGCATGTTCTACCTTTTGATGATTAGGAGAATCTTCCTCAACAGAAGCAACTACAAATTGTACTAGTCTGCCAGACCGTGCAAATGCATTTCGAATTACAAGTTTAGGGTCTCTATCATCTTTATATTCGTCAGCATCGGCTCCTGGAATAATACAAATGCAAGCAACAACATCATTAGTTTCTCCAAGTTCTTCTTTTATCTCGTCGCATCTTAAGACTTTGTCATATTTGTTGACCGGATTAGCAATATCACCAATTTCTTTTTGAACGATATCGATAGATAAACACGAATTACTAGTATCTTCACCGAAATCACACATAATCTTATCACAGATTGCAGTTAATAAGGCTTGATGTGAAGGATTGTTTAACACCCCATACAGCTCAAAGCGTATCTTGTTTGATTCAGTGCAGGATACAACCCATTTTCTAAACTCTTCTCTTGTTTCATATTCGTTCGGCGACTTGTAGCAGTGCAGTTTCTGTCTTGTGAAGATTCTATCGGGTACAGAGGGTTTATCTACAATATTTCCTAATAACGCAAAAATCTCTTCATATGCTTCTGCTTTATCTTTGACGGGGACCCCGGTACCAATGCTGGATTTGATAAATCCATCCATACCATTTGTATACGGAAGCATATAGTTGCTATTTCCACACTCAACAATATCCCATAAATTATCAACCTCGGGAAGGGTTTCGTATCCGTATAGGTTATAGCATTCTCTATCTTGACATTTCCAGTCCAGAGTTTTTGTTTCAAAATTGTATTGAATTGGAATTTGACAAATTTTATCATCTGAGACCCGTATATGTCCTATGATAGCGTTTTTAAGGAAAGGCGATTTTGTCCTGTTTTTTCTGCTATATATCCATCTACGCATACTTATGTCACAAAGTAAAAGAGCTTCACGTTGAGGAGGAGTGGTCTGCACCGAAAACTTGAACACAAAAGAATACTTGTGTCCGTGTTTGGATTCTGTAATAATGTTACTTACCAATTCGTTTTTTGCAGCATACGATAAATGTATTTGATTTCCGTTGATTTCTATATCTTGCCCTACAAGATCATTTACAACAATTAAAGGTATTGCCTGGTATGCTTCATCACTAACGCGTCCATCTACCGTCGATAAGAGCACATTTTTTTCTGTACATAAAGGATAAAACTCATCAGCTTTCATCTCTGAACAAAGGTCTTTTGCCATAGGGATTACAAAAGGACTTACTTTATATGCAGAAATATAGGTTGCCGCAATCCAAACACGAATGATTTCAAAAAGGATATTTATTCTCTTTTTGTCAAAAGGCATAGTGGAGGCAAGCCATTGACTATCATCACTATACTCTTTAAGAGGAGACATAGATACGATGCCGTCCATCCATGAATCAACTAGTTTTTGCAAGGCGTGCGTTGGGAGTCCATATTCACTCTTAAATTTCGGATTGTTGGCTTTAGTTATTTTAATTAGTTCATCTTTCCATGAAGAAGGAAAACCGAGATAGTAGATTTTTCCAACTTGATTGGGCTTTATTCTATATGCCATAGGGAAAATAGGTTTACCTGCCATAATTAACTCCTTTCTTAAATGCATCGTAAAAAGGTTTGTAAAGTGTGTTTGCAATTTCGGAACTTGTTTCTGCCTGCATCATGTTATCAAGGTATGTGCTAAGCTCTGCAAGACAATCAAAACCACATTCCGTGTCGGGGGCTTTTCTAAAAGCGCCATCCACAAAATAAACGTGGGGTGCAGGTTTGCTGGTGTCTGTAACACGTGCAAGACGTCCAAATATCTGTAGGATCAAGATAAA
>JAZRQN010000024.1:0-15830 GCA_045649855.1 Acutalibacteraceae bacterium
ACAACGTGTACGGAGATATCCGCATAGTCGTCGCACAGATCGTAGAACTTGGTGTTGCTTTCAGCGTTCCAGGTGAACTGATGTACGTGTTTGCTCTGCTCGGCGGTTTCCACGTCGAGATCCTCAGGATCTTTCAACAGAGAACCGGAAGCAACCAGCATACCGTATTCGGCAACTTCAACTTTCGCACCGTCAGCCAGCATATACAGCGTATTGCCGTCTTTTTCCACGTTCACACGATGCACGTGGCGCAGACCACTTCTTTCCACGTTGTAAGAAAGACCGACCAGACCCATATTGAGGTCATTCAAGGTGGGCTGATAGAACTCAGCTTCCACAACACCGCCGCCGGCGGTTTCCACCACGTACTGCGCTGCGTTTCCTCCATTGCGATAACCCACGCGGGTGGGTACGTACGCATAGCCGTTTGCATCGGTAACGATCAGAGAACCTGCTTTCAACTGATAGCCTGCATCGGGTGCCACCTGCAAGGTGTATTTGTACCCGTTTGCGGTTTTCTCGGCATTGGTAACCGTGATATCACCGTTGCGGTAGGAGAGCACGCCATTCGCATCGGTGGACAACAAATCGGCTTTCTCGCCGTTTTCATCCAATGCAATCAGGTTAAAGTCGCCGATATCATGACCCACAGCGGACACACCATAAGCAATCGTGCCAACTTTTTCGTACGGGATTTCTACGGTGTAGTGTTTCACTTCTTCAGAGGTATCCACTTTGTAGATCCACACGTCGCAGGTCGTGCCCACCGCACGCACTTTGACCGTTACCTCTTGCGGAAGCAACTCTGCGAAAGTGTCGGTCTGCCAGGTGTTATACATATCTTGTGCATTGTTTTTGCCCGAAATGATCTGCGCACCGCCTGCGATGTTGATACCGTCTCTGCCAATAGCAACAAACGCCTGTTCTTTGTTCAACGACCATAAGCCGTCCACAAATTTACCGGGTACTTGCTGGCGGAAACCGAGCAACACAGCGCCCGTCGTATCGTTTTCAAAACGCACGTCGAAAGTGGTTTCGAAGTTTTTGACCTGGATTTCCTCGCCGTACGCATTCAACGGTACCAGTGAATCGATCTTACGCATCTTCTCGCCTGAAGTTTTAGACGTTTTGCGCTGGAAGAAGTTGTTGTACAACAGTATCCAACGAGATGCACCGCTCGTGCTGCCTGCATACGTATCCACATCATCCAGATCGGTGGCGGTCGCATCAGCACGTTCCACGTATACGCTTTCGCGGTTGTAATACATGTTGAAGTTCTGTGCGATAGCGTCGGTGATGTCGGTATCAGCAGAGGTGAATGCGTACCAGTTTTTGTTTTCGTTTGCAGTATAGCCGCCGTTGTATTCAGACAATCCTGCTACCGTGAACGCAAAGGTTTCACTGTTTTCGGGACGTTCTGCGGACAGGTTCGGAATGGCTTCACAAGCAAATGTGAATTTGCCGGATACGGTTTCGAAATACACAAAGCCGTCTTCTTCTTTAACAAACTCTGCACCGTCTTTTTCCAATGTAAGAGCGGATGCTGCAACACCATTGACGTAATATTCACTTGCGAAAGCTTGTTTTTCCAACTTCACGGTGGCAGTGGTGTTCATCGGCACGGTGAATGCATACGCATAGCGGCCGTTTGCATCCAGTTCCCAAGCACTTTCAATCAGACCGTTTGCAGAATCATAGCTGCCCCTTGCATAGGTCAGTTTATCGGTGGTTACGGGAGCGAGCATCACTTTCGTGTATCCCACTTCAGCAGGGGTAATACCCAAAACGGTTTTATAGAGATACGCACCCACACTGCCAAACGCATAGTGGTTAAAGGAGTTCATCGAAACCGGACCAAAGCCGTTCTCTTTCGTATAACTGTTCCAACGTTCCCACATGGTCGTGCCGCCTTGTTTCACTTCATACAGCCAAGACGGATTTTCTTCTTGGAACAGCAACTCATACGCCAGGTCGGTTTCACCGATTTGTACCAACGTATCCATCAGGATAAACGTGCCCTGGAAACCGGTAGAAAGTTTATATCCGTTGTTTTTGATTTTCTGTATCAATGCCGCTTTGCCGCGTTCATACGCCGCATCGTCCGCATACAAACCGAGTTTCAAAGCAAACAGATACGCACTCTGGGTGGTAACGGTCAAATCGCCGTTTTCATCCAGGAACTTCGCACGGAAATAGCCCTTGTGGGTCTCTTCCATCGCTTGCCACTTGGCGACGTCATCGGTTTTGCCGAGGGCGGCTGCCAATTCCTGCATCGCCTGTGCATCCCAAACGGTGTAGGCATAGCTGACATAGTTGATGATGTAATCTTCATAAGAGAGCCAGTCGCCGTACTGCTGATTGGGACGCTCGGGGCCTGCCGCCGCCAGATAATCCATATATGCCGCCATGGCATCGTAGTATCTCTCGAGGAATTCCAAATCGCCGTATTGTTTATAGTAGTAATACGGGATGAGAATACCGCCGTCCGCAGAACCTGCAATACCGATATAGCGGTCATCGGCGGGATATTTCTTCGGCATCACCATACCAAAACCGCCGTTGGGCGCCTGACCTTCTACAATGCTTTCCATAAAGTTGTATACAAACGCTTTGACGTCCGCATTATAAATGGCCGCCTGCGAGAACACCATAAAGTCGCCAAGATATCCCAGACGTTCGTCGCGCTGCGAGCAATCGGTCGCCTGACCGAAATGGTTGCTGTACTGACCCCAAACGGTGTTGCTGTACAGTTGGTTGAGCAAGGCGTTGGAGCTTTCAAAACTACCATCCGTTTCCAGCGTGGAGGTTGCTACTTCACCGCGGATCTTGCTGATGGTAATATCAGCGGTCGCCGTGATCTCCATATACTGGAACCCGTAATAGGTAACGGTCGGACGATAGGTCTGCTCGCCGTCTTTCATGACATAGACGGTTTTTGCAGGGGATTTGCGCAGGTTGGCGGTGTACACACTGCCCTCAGGTCCGTCGTTGCCGCGAGAAATGAGGCCCTTATTATCATTGAGCATTTCAGCGTGGCGAATGATCACTTGAGTGCCCGCCGCACCGCTCATCGTGATGTTTTCCCAACCGGACGCATTCTGCCCGAGGTTAATCACGGCAGTCTGTCCTGATTTCAAGGTGAACGCCTCGTCGCCATAAGTGGCAACCACATTGATCTTGCCGTATTGCGTACCGTCAATCGCATCGGTAACGCCGTCATATACGGTGATGCTCTGCGGCTTGCGTTCCAAATCCTTGCGAACATAGATCTGACCGCCGATGCGTGCAACCAGATTGGTGTTAAAGGTGGTTTCGATCGCCTTGTTCCAGGTTGTCGTATCAAAACCGTTCAGTCGGTAGGAAGTATCCTTCGTTGCATCGTAATATTCGCCGTAGTAAATGTCGCCTGCCAGCACGGGACCGACAATGGCGGTATCCCACGTATCATCGGTGCCAATCACCGCGGTAGTGCCGTCGGTATAGGTGAGCACCATTTTGGCGAGCAGTTTGTTGGGGGTTTTCGGCTCATCCGAATAGTACAGCGAAATACCGGTCCAGCCGTTGTTGACATTGACAGACACGGTGTTATCGCCTGCTATCATCAATTCGGTTACATCATACGTATAATAGCAAGTGCGCTCATTCTGATCGGTCCAACCGGGCGCCAACTCATCATATACCATCTCGCCGTTCGCGTTTCTGTTGCCAACTTTCTCACCATTCAAGTATGCCGTAAAGACACCGTAAGAAGTGATATACAGTCTCGCAGATGCGATTTCTTTTTCGGCGGTGAACTGTTTGCGGAAGGTGGAAGAACCGGTATGCACAAAGGTAATGCCATTGTCTTTGTCGTTATAATCCAAATACAGTTTGCCGTCTTTGAGGGTGCCTCTGTACATCGGGTTGACCGTCGTGAAATCGAGATCAAACAACACCTCGTTATCATACAGGTTGACCGATTTGTAGCTGTCCATCACAAACGCTTCATTGGTTGCTACACGCACACCGCATTTGCCGGGGAACAGGTCAAGCGATATTTTTTCAGCATCAAGAATGTTCACCAATTTGCCGTCCACATAGGTGAGGATCGCATTGTCCATCACTTCGATTTTGACCACAACGCCTGCTTTTAGCTGATCAACTGTAACATATTCGGAAATATCCGTGATAGCCAGCACAGAGTGCGCGCCGTTAAACCACTGACTGCAACGCAGTTCCACGCCCGTTTCGGTGATGCCAAACTGCCACATCAGGAGGTTGGCAGTGTTTTTGGCATTGAAACACAGCGATGCCGCCAACGAAGTGCACGCTATCTCCGCCTCCACCGTATAATGCAGGTTGCGGACGGTCGGGATTACCGCCGCAGAAGCGGCGCTGCTTTGCAGGCCCAGTACGAAATAATCCATACCAAAGGATACGTCGGGATTCATCGAGAAGACACCGTTTGCGACCACCGTGTTTGCGTTGGTCATCGCGGCGGGCTTTTCACTGAAATCGAAGTTCGCCAACACGTCGCCGCTCTTCGCGCTCAGGTAATCCACGACTCTGAGGTTATCGATACTCGCTTTTTCCGCGCTGGAACCGCGAATACCGACCGTGCCGAGAGAAAATACATAGTTGTTCGCTTGTGCGGAGGTTACGGTGTATACCAGCGTGCCGTCCACATACGTTTCTACCTTGTTGTCGGTTACATGCAACTGCAGGTGGAAGCCATCTTTCATATCCGCGTATTTGTCCGCAGGTAGCGACACCGCCGATGCGGTGGTCGTCTGCCATTTGTATTTGTATGCGGCTTCGTAGTAAGCAGACTGTACCAAATAATAGCTGCCCTTATCCTTTACCTGCCACATAAACGCTTTGCCGTCAGTTTCTTTTGCGCCACCGAACAACAGCCCCAGCGTATCGGTAATGCTGACAACATCCAGATCGATGGTGTAGTCCACCGAGCTCTTGGCAGCGGCAGTCAAGCCGGACAATTCGCCCACTTCACCGTACCAGTTGTTGTTCACCGCCGCATCCGATACCGCGTGCAGTGTGCCGTCCGCTTTATCGTCATAGGTCTTTCTCGCCAGCACCACACCGTTGGGATTGTTGAGATAGTCGATTACGGTGAGGTTATCCAATACCACACCTTCGTTGGTCGCCTGACGGAAACCGACGTAACTCAAAGAAGGCGTATATCCGAGGGTAGCACACGCATAAGTTGCCACCTCTTTGCCGTCTACGTAGGTAACGATACGATCGTCATTCACCCGCACCGACAGATGGAAACCGTCCTTCATATCGGCATACAGATCAGCAGAAATCTTGATGGTGGAACCAATCACCTTCCACGTATTGCCTGCCCAGCACACAGGAGTCAATTGGAAATAGGTGCTCTTGTCTTCCAGTTTCCACATGAAGCAATCACCGTTCACACGGTTGCCTGCACCAAACAGCAGACCGATTGCCGTCTTGACGCTGATAACATCCATTTCCACCGCAAAATCGCGGGTGCGCTTGGAAGCAGCGGTAAGACCGCTCACAAAGGTGTCTTCACCGTACCAGTTGCCGTTGGAACTGTTGGAAATGGCGGTCAGAACGCCATTTTCCACCAAACTGTTCGCATTGGTCATCGCGGCAGGCTTGGTATCGAAATCGTACTGCGCCAATACCGCACCGTTTTCATTATTGAGATAATCGGTAACGGTCAGCGCGTCCAGCACAACGCCTTCACTTGTCGCCTCGCGAATACCAACATAGCCCAAAGACGGGGTATACCCGAACGCTTCACAGGAAACCACCGAGATCAACGTGTCGTCGATGTAGGTGGAGATGGCATAATCGTTCACACGCACCGTCATGCGGAAACCATCCTGCATCTGCGCATACGGAATGACCGTGATGTCGGTGGTTTCGGTATACGCTTTCCAGTTGTTGTTGGTATAATAGCAAGGAACCAGCTGATAGTAGCTGCCCTTGTCTTTGATCTGCCACATAAAATAGTCGCCGTTGACCTTATACCCCTTGCCAAACAGCAAGTTGTACGAAAGCGTCAGGCTTTTCACGTCCACATCGATGGCATAATCCACCGTGCGCGCGGTATTGCCGACCGCCACCGTTTCGTCCACTTCGATCCAGGTGGCATTATCCGCCATCGAACCGCTCACAAAAGCAGTTTCAAACGTATGTACATCCGAAACCACGGCATCTCCGTTCATATCCCAAACGGTTACCTGCCAATAGTAACGGGTGCAATCGGCAAGCGTTGCGCCGCCGTATGCAATGTCGGTGGTATCGTTGCTGTCCACACGACCGCTGTCCCACACCACGTCAGACAGCGCCGCATCTTTAGCAACCACCAGTTGATAGGCAGTTTGTTTTTGCCCTATGGTATTCGACTGCAATTTCCATTCGAACACGGGTGCGCCGTCATCAATGCCGATCGGATCGTCAAAATGGTTGACCATCATATCGTAGATGACCACATCATTCGTTACAGCCAGCGCAGGAATCGCGCCGCCAACCGATAACAGACCTACCATTTGTGCTACTGCTAAACCCATTGCCAAAAGTCCCTTCAACCAGTTTTTCTTTCGCATGTTACACACCTTCCTGTTGTTTGTGTTGGTATTGTTGCGGTGTCATACCTGTATGTCGCTTGAAAAATCGTGCAAAACATTGCATATCTGCAAACCCGACCTGTGCGGGAATATCAGACAAGGGGACGCGATTGACCAACAGCATCTGCGCTTGCTTGAGACGCACACCGGCCACGTATTTGGCAGGCGAAACGCCTACCTGCATATGAAATCGCTGGATAAAATAATTGGGGTGCAGAGCCACACGCCGCGCCAGCGCGGTAACGGTCAAATCTTCGTTCGTATGTCGGTCAATGTATTGCAGGATCTTGCCCAACCAATCGTCCTGCCGCTTTTCCTGTACCGTTACTTTCGAGAGGAAGAACACCAACAGCGCGTGCAGATCTCGATTGAGCTGCAGATGTCGCAATGGTGGCAATTCCCGCTTTTCAGACCACAGCACCGCCACCGCCTGCATCAGACGCTGACACTCCTCAAAGGATTCTGCGGAAAGGTGTACCACCCAGTCGGAACAATGCAGCCAATCAAACAGCGAGCCGGACAGCAGGTTGCTTTCCAGTCCGACAATATGCATCAACAGACGATCTTGATCACATCCGTAAGAAGCGGCGAGCGTATCCGGCAGGAAACAGAAATCGCCTGGTTTCAGATGATACTCCCTGCCGTCGATTTGCAGGTATCCGCCGCCGTCCACGATCAGCCACAACTCGGTGATCGAACGCGGTTGCTTGCTGTCGTGCCAACCGCGTTTCAAATCCAGCAGACGTCCATCAAAATGTTGCAACAGTAACCGATTGTATAAACTTCCGTTATCCATCGCCACAACCCCTTTACTTCCTTTATTATAATAGTAGCATTCCCAAAAATCCAGGTCTAGTACAAAAGTTAAGGTGAAACAGACTTTTTCCAAGAACTTTTACAAACGTACACACCTCTTGCAACGTCTTGCAAATTGCCACCAAGTATATCGTTGCTGCTATACCAACACTTCGCATAAGCGGACCGTTTGTGAATATAAAGAAAAAGACGGTGTATGCGCGCAACTGTAGTTGCTGATAGGGAATCCTGCTCGACATATCCACGCCACCTCCTATCTTTAATACCATTATAGTACACCACCACTCTCAAAAAAATAGCAAAGCGGAGCAAAAAACTTGCCAAAAGGAGCGTCTTTTGTGCGACGAAGTAAATTTATACCATAAAATGTATTGAAATACAGTGAACAGAATTTACAAACTGCCAACCGCAAGGGTTTATACGCCCTCTAAACAAGATATGGATAGGAATTTTTATTCAAAACACAATATATTGTGTTTTTGGGTTGACAACCACAATATGTCGTGTTACAATTAGTACTGAACCGCAAAATGTCGGAAAAGACCGAAAAAGGAGGGCTATCCATGAACATTCAAGGTTTTCAGAAGATGACCCTCCTCGATTTTCCGGGAGCCGTCGCTTGCACCGTGTTCACGGGCGGATGCAATTTGCGCTGTCCATTCTGCCACAATGCAGATCTGGTGCGCACACCCACCATGTTCGTCAACATGTTGCCGCAGGTGATGGAATATCTGGAAAAACGCCAAGGTTTGATCGACGGCGTGTGTGTAACCGGTGGTGAGCCGCTGTTACAGCCCGATTTGCAGGATTTTCTCAAAACCGTCAAGGAGATGGGATACCGTATCAAATTGGACACCAACGGCAGCCTGCCCGACAAACTCTCCCGCATCCTCAAAACAGGTCTTGTGGACTATGTGGCGATGGATGTCAAAAGTTCGCTGACGGGATACCCGATTGCGATCGGCGGAGAGACGGATGTGGCTCTGTTTGAAGAGAGTATTCATCTTCTGCGAAACAGCAACATCGAACACGAGTTTCGCACCACTGTGGTCAAAGGCATCCACACGCCCAGGGACATCGAAGACATTGCCAAACTGCTTGCCGGGGAACAACGGTTTTTTCTGCAAACGTTCAAAGATTCGGGCAATCTTCTGGAAGGCGGCTATGAGGCATTCAGCCATGCGGAAATGGCGGCAATGCTGAAAACGGTAAAACAATATATCCCGAACGCAGAATTGCACGGGTAACATCAACAAAAGGAGTGGAAAGTATGTATCGCGTAAACAAACGAGACGGAAAAGTCGCAGAATTTGACATTTCCAAAATCACCGACGCTATCAGAAAAGCTTTTGAAGCGTGCGAAAGAGAATTTAACGACAACATCATCGATTTCCTCGCCCTCAAGGTTACTGCCGATTTCGAACCGAAGGTAGAAGACGGCTACGTAGCGGTTGAAGACATCCAGGACAGCGTGGAAACCGTTCTGGTGCAGGCAGGCTATGCCGACGTTGCCAAGGCGTACATTTTGTATCGCCGTCAGCGTGAAAAACTCCGCAACATGAAATCGACCATCCTCGACTATAAAGAGTTAGTGGACCAATATGTGCGCAGCATCGACTGGCGTGTGAAAGAGAACTCCACCGTTACCTATTCGGTCGGCGGTCTCATTCTCTCCAACTCGGGTGCGATCACCGCAAACTATTGGCTGTCCGAAATCTATGATGACGAGATCGCCAAAGCGCACAAAAACGCGGACATTCACATTCACGACCTCTCAATGCTGACCGGCTACTGTGCAGGTTGGTCTTTGAAACAGCTCATCGAAGAAGGTCTTGGCGGTGTCGGCGGTAAAATCACCTCCGCACCTGCAAAACACCTCGCCACCCTCTGCAACCAGATGGTCAACTTCCTTGGCATCATGCAGAACGAATGGGCGGGCGCGCAGGCGTTCTCCTCTTTTGACACCCATCTGGCGCCCTTTGTCAAAGCGGACAATCTGAGCTATGACGCGGTGAAGAAGTGCATCGAATCCTTCGTGTACGGTGTCAACACCCCCAGCCGTTGGGGTACGCAGGCGCCCTTCTCCAACATCACCCTCGACTGGACCGTTCCGCACGACCTCGAAGATGAATATGCTATCGTCGGCGGCAAGCGTATGGACTTCAAGTACGGCGATTGTAAAAAAGAAATGGATATGGTCAACAAGGCGTTCATCGAAATCATGATCGAAGGCGATGCCAACGGCCGTGGCTTCCAGTATCCCATCCCGACCTATTCCATCACCCGTGATTTCGACTGGGCGGAAACCGAGAACAACAAGCTGTTGTTCGAGATGACCTCCAAATACGGCACTCCCTATTTCTCCAACTACGTGAACAGCGATATGGAACCGTCCGACGTACGCAGTATGTGCTGCCGCCTGCGTCTTGACCTCCGTGAGCTGCGCAAAAAGTCCGGCGGCTTCTTCGGCAGCGGCGAATCCACCGGTTCGGTCGGCGTTGTTACCATCAATATGCCGCGTATCGCGTATCTGTCCGATACCCCCGAGGATTTCTACAAACGCCTCGATCACATGATGGACATTTCCGCTCGTTCGCTCAAGATCAAGCGTTCCATCATCACCAAACTGCTTGACGAGGGTCTGTATCCCTACACCAAGCGTTACCTCGGCACCTTCGCAAACCACTTCTCCACCATCGGCTTGGTCGGTATGAACGAAGTGGGTCTGAATGCCAAATGGTTGCGCAAAGATATGACCCATAAGGAAACGCAGGAATTCTCCAAAGACGTGCTCAACCATATGCGTGAGCGTCTGTCCGACTATCAGGAGATGTACGGCGATCTGTACAACCTGGAGGCGACTCCTGCTGAGTCCACTTCCTTCCGTCTTGCGAAACACGACCGCAAGCATTATCCCGACATCATCTGCGCATCCGACGCAGATACCCCCTACTACACCAACTCTTCTCACCTGCCTGTCGGCTACACCGATGACATCTTCACCGCTCTCGACGTACAGGACGGTCTGCAGACCCTCTACACTTCGGGTACTGTGTTCCACGCGTACATCGGCGAGAAGCTGCCCGACTGGAGAGCCGCTGCTGCGATCGTCAAGAAGATCGCAGAAAACTACCGTCTGCCCTACTATTCGCTGTCTCCCACATACTCGGTATGTAAAGAACACGGCTACCTGGCAGGCGAGCAGTTCACCTGCCCCATCTGCGGCAAGGAAGCAGAAGTATACAGCCGTATCACCGGTTACTATCGTCCCGTGAAAAACTGGAACGACGGTAAAGCGCAGGAGTACAAAGAGCGCCGCACCTACAACATCGCCACCTCGGTGCTGACCCACGAAGGTCCGCGTGCTGAGGAAGAGGTTGCCGAGGTCGCCGCTCCCACCGCTGCTTTGGCAGACGGCATCTATCTCTTCGCCTCCGCTACCTGCCCCAACTGCAAGATTGCGGAAGCGCTGCTCACCAAAGCGGACATCGCTTTCGTGAAGCTGCTCGCAGAAGAGAATGTTGCGCTCACCGAATCGCTCGGTATCAAACAGGCGCCCACCCTCGTCGTCGTTACCGACGGTAACGTGGAAAAATTCGTATCGGTTGCAAACATCAAAAAGTTTATGGCGACCGTTAAAGCGTAAATCACAATCGTCACGGGCGGTCATCCGACCGCCCGTGTTCTTTCAGGAGTGGAAACTATGTATGATTTGATTGTTATTGGTGCAGGTCCTGCAGGACTGACCGCCGCATTGTACGCCCGCCGTGCCAATAAAGAGGTCTTGATCCTTGAGAAAGGTGCTTTTGGCGGACAGATCACCTTCTCTCCCAAAGTGGAGAACTACCCCGGCTTTGAAAGTGTCAGCGGTACCGAACTTGCGGATAAGCTGGTAGAGCAAGTACTGGCTCAAGGCGCAGACGTCGAGGTGGAAACGGTTACGGGTATTGAAGTCAACGGCGATACCAAAACGGTCGTTACCGAAGAAGGCGGCAGATATGACGCGAAAGCGGTCATTATCGCCTGCGGTGCGAAGCATCGCCATTTGGGTGTGGAAAACGAGGAACAGTTTATCGGCGACGGCATCTCGTTCTGTGCCGTTTGCGACGGTGCGTTTTACAAAAACAAAACGGTGGCACTGGTCGGCGGCGGTAACTCCGCACTGCAGGAAGCCATCCTGCTCAGCGAAACCTGCAAAAAGGTGTACGTGTTGCAGAATCTCGATTTCCTGACCGGCGAAAAACGCTTGCAGGATATCCTGACCAATCGCGGCAACGTGGAAATCATCACCGGCACGGTGGTGGAAAAGGTGTTGCCGGGTGATGTGTTCACCGGCGTTACCGTCAAAACGGTGGCAACCGGTGAAACCTACGATCTGGAACTGGACGGTATGTTCGTTGCCATCGGTTTGGAACCCGAAAACAGCGCCTTCGAAAACGTCGTAGCGCTGGACGAGCGCGGCTATGCCGACGTGGACGAAAACTGCGAAACCGCCACCCCCGGTGTGTTTGTGGCAGGCGATTGCCGCCGCAAAGCGGTGCGTCAGGTAACCACCGCGACGGGCGACGGCGCTACCGCCGCCATCGCCGCTTGCAGATATATTGACGGATATTAATAGAAAAGAGCAGATACACAAAGGTGTATCTGCTCTTTTTGTTGGGTCGAACGGGCGGGGATGGCACCCCGCCCCTACATATATGGTTTTCGTGTTTCTTGTAGGGGAGGGTCTCCGTGCCCTCCCGTCAATGTGTACCGCTGCGATTATTTCACCCAAACAGAAATTTTATGTGTGGTCAAGCAATCGCCGCCGACGTAAATCTCAAACTCGCCTTTCTCCACGGTGAAACTGCCATCCTCTAAATAGAAACCGAGTTCTTGTTTGCCGACCGTAAAGGTGATCTCTTTTGTCTCCCTTGCTTTGATAAGAGTCTTTTCAAAACCTTTCAGTTCTCGCATCGGGCGGAGCATGGAGGCGACCTTATCACGGATATACAGTTGTACCGTTTCTTTGGCATCCACCGCACCTTCGTTGGCAACCGACACCGTAACGGTAAACGATACACCGCTTTCCAACGCATCAAGCGTAAGTTCGCTTGCGTTCACAGCAGGGTCGCCATACGCAAAGGTGGTATACGACAAACCGTAACCAAACGGATACAGCGGATCGCATTTGCTGTCGAGATAACACTCGTTATATCCCTCTTTGTAATAGTTCCAGCCGGTCGCCACCACATTATAGTACATCGGGATATGCCCCGTTCTGCGAGGGAAGGTCATGGGCAACTTGCCGCTCGGCACAACATCGCCGAACAAAATATCGCAGGTCGCTCTGGCGGTTTCAGAGCCGCCGTGCCACGCATACAAAGCGGCATCCAGCAGTTCGGTAACGCCGTCCAGCGCCAGCGGACGACCACAGAAGAATACACCGACCACCTTTTTGCCTGTCTCTTTGGCGGCTTTGATCAATTCCACCTGCTCGGCGCCAAGGGAAATGTCGGAAACACAACGGTTTTCGCCCGTTACTTCATTGCTCTCGCCGAGTGCCAGTACGATCACGTCTGCTTGCTCCACTCTTGTCAACGTTTCTTCACATATCGCGTTTGCACCAATCGCTTCGGTCAACGCTTCTTCAAAGTTAGTGGTTTCCTCGGTCAGACCGTTCAATGTCCAACTGCCGAGCAGAGCGCGTCGTTCACGGATAAAAGGACCTGTGAGCAACACCCGGCTGTCTTTCGAGAGCGGCAAGACACCGTTGTTTTCCAGCAACACCATCGAATCGGCGGCGAGCTTGCGTGCGTTTTCGAGATGTGCCGCATAATCGGGTTTTCCGCACTCGAGATACGGGTGCTCAAACAGATTTTTTGCCAGTTTGATACGCAGTACACGGCGCACGGCCAGATCAATGGTATCCATCGACACCTCGCCGTTTTGCACCGCTGTTTCGAGATGCTTCACATATCCGCCGACCACCATATCCATATCCAGACCTGCATTGATGGTGGGGGCGACACAGTCCGCCTCATCTTCCGCTTGTCCAAAACGCTTCGCACGGGTAACAACACCCCAGTCGGCAATCACAAAGCCCTCAAAGCCCATATGCCCACGCAAAATATCGGTAAGATATTTTGGGGTAGTATGCACAAAGCGACCGTTGATGGGGTTAAAGGAGGACATCACCGTGCCTACCCCTGCATCCACAGCCGCACGGAAGGCGGGCAGATAATCGTTATACAAGCTATAATCAGAAATTTCGGTGCGGTGATAATCTCTGCCGCTCTCGGATGCGCCATAACCGACAAAATGCTTGGCGCAAGCAACCAGCGACTCTTTGTCGGCAACATTTTCACCCTGGAAGCCTTTGACCAGCGCTTTTGCCATATAACTGCCGAGGAACGGATCTTCACCCGGACCTTCGATACAGCGGCCCCAGCGGGGATCACGAGACAAATCCAGCATCGGCGCAAAGGTCCAATGGATATTATCCGCCGCCGCTTCTGCCGCAATATCACGGTAGCAATCTTCCACCAATTCGCCGTCAAAGGATGCGGCAGATGCCAGCGGAATGGGGTACACCGTTCTATGACCGTGGATGACGTCTCGACCAAAGATCATCGGGATGCCGAGTCGGGTTTCTTCCACCGCAATATGCTGCAATTCTTGATACCGTTCCACATTGACGCAACTTTGCGGATCGTTGCCCGCGGTAGCACTGGACGCAATGATCAAAGAGCCGACTTCGCCCTTGCGGATCGCCTCTTTATACGGTGTCAGATCATCCCCGAAAATGCAAACTTGATTCAACTGCCCGATTTTCTCGCGCAGGGTCATTTTGCCGAGCAGTTCATCGATCTGTTTATCAAATTTACGATACATACGATCACCTCATCGGGTTACTTCCTGTTCATCATACCACCAAAAACAAATGTCTGCAACCGCAAAAACAAACGCCAATCTTTCCAAAACAAAGAAAAACACGATTGTGGCAAACGCCACAATCGTGTTTTCATCAGAACGTTTCAATGGGGAACGAATGACGCACACAAGTGCGTGCATCGGTCAGATCGGTGAACACACCTGCCGTTACCATCTGCACAATCAGGTTACCAAGCGCAGTCGCTTCGGTCGGACCTGCCAGCACGGGTTTGCCGGTGGCTTTGGCGGTGAGCGCATTCAGGTATTCATCCTTCGAACCGCCGCCCACAATGTGAATGGCGTCGTAGGTAACACCGGTCATATCTTCCAATTCCTTGATCGCATTGGCATAGCAAGCGGCAAGCGAATTGTAGATCACGGCGCCAACCTCGCCCACGGTTTCGGGCACCTGCTGACCGCTCTCACGACAAGCAGTTTTGATGGCATCAAGCATACTGTCGGGTGCCAAGAACGCGGCATCCTGACAATCGACGATGGAAGCGATATTCGCCTCTTTCGCCGCATCGCAGATGTCCGCAAAGGAATACTGTTTGTTCCATTCACGGCGCACCGACTGCATCATCCAAAGACCCATGATGTTTTTGAGGATGCGATAACGATATTCATAACCGCCCTCGTTGGTGAAGTTCGCCGCACGGCTGGCATCGGTGCAAAGATAGTCTTTGCTTTCGGTGCCGAGCAACGACCAAGTGCCCGAGCTGATGTACAGCGGATGCTCACTGGTCATCGGCACTGCCGCCACCGCGGATGCGGTGTCGTGGGTGGGCGGCAGAATGACCGCCGTATCATAGCCCACACGGTCAGCAATTTCTTTGGTCAGGTTGCCGACTTTGGTGCCGGGCGCTACCATATCACCAAACAAATGACGCGGATAGCCGAGCTTTTCGAGCAGTTCATAGTCCCAGTCTTTGGTTTCCAGACTGATGAGCTGACCGGTGGTCGCAATGGTGTATTCGCCCACCATCTTACCGCTCAAACGATAGGTAAGATATTCGGGAACAAACAACATTCTGTACGCTTTTTCGAGCAACGCGGGGGTCTCCTGCTTCACGCTCATCAACTGATAGACGGTGTTGAAAAGCTGTTTTTGGATACCCGTTCTGGCATACAGCTCGGCAAGCGGCACAATGTCTTCCACCACGCTGTCGATGGTTTCGGTACGCGCATCACGATAGCTGACAGCATCCGAAATGCGATTGCCGTCCTTGTCCACCAGCACAAAGTCAACGCCCCAGGTATCAATGCCGACCGAGGTGGGGATTTTGCCGATCTCACGGCATTTTTCCATACCGACAACGATCTCTTCAAACAGACCGTCGATATCCCAGCACAGATGACCGTTTTCTTTATGGTAGCCGTTTTCAAAGCGGTGTACCTCTTCCAGCACCAGTTTGCCGTCCTCTAAATGAGACAGGATATGTCTGCCGGAAGAAGCGCCGATATCAATAGCGAGAAAATACTGCATAGAATTTCCTCCGA
>JAZRQN010000025.1:0-5548 GCA_045649855.1 Acutalibacteraceae bacterium
CGCCAATCAGATCGATAGCAGGAAAAATGTGCATATAAATATTTCCTTTCAGGAGATTGTGTTGCAGTCATATCCTCGCCTCCCTCTGACGAGGGAGGGGGACCGCATTAGCGGTGGAGTGAGGGAAATACACTCAATGAAAATAAATTTTCCGTTCTGACTACCCCTCAGCCGGCTAACGCCGTCAGCTCCCCTGACAAGGGGAGCCAGGAGCTTTCGCAGCGCATCCGCAAACACCGTTTTAAAATTCACAAAATGCTTTCAGAATGGCAAGACCCACCTTGCCGCTTTTTTCGGGATGGAACTGACAGCCCATCAGGTTGTTTTTCCGCACCGCCGCTGTAACGGGAGCACCGTATTCGGTGGATGCGATGAGGCTGTCCTCGCAACCGCGTGCGTAGTACGAGTGCACGAAATACACGTGGTCGCCGTCCTTGAGATATTTGAACAGCGGATCTTTTTCGCCGTTCCATTTCAGTGCATTCCAGCCGATGTGCGGAATTTTGAGGTCTGCAGGCACGTATCCTGCCAGCGGCGCTACTTCGCCTTTGAGCAATGCCAAACCGTCGTGTTCGCCGTACTCAAAACTCTTCTCAAACAGCAGTTGCATACCAAGGCAGATGCCCATGACGGGTTTCCCCTCGTCCACCGCCCATTTGACCGCTTCGTCCATACCGACCGCGCGCAGTTTTTTGGCGGCATCCGCAAATGCACCCACGCCCGGCAGAATAATTCTGTCAGCGGCGCTCAACTTTTCGGGGTCGCGGGTAACGATCGCCTGTTCCCCGATCGCCGCAAAGGACGAACGCAGGGAAAACAGGTTTCCCACCCCGTAATCAATAATGGCTACCATTTATAAAACTCCTTTGGAGGACGGGATCTCGTCTGCGCAGGCAGGATCGATCGCCACCGCTTGCCGCAGTACGCGGGCGATCGCTTTGAACACGCCTTCCACGATGTGATGCGAGTTGATGCCTGCAAGGCGTTTCACGTGCAGGGTGATACCTGCATTCTGCACGAACGCAATCAAAAATTCGCGCAAAAGTTCGGTGTCAAAATCGCCGATCTTTTCAGCAGGCACGGGCACGTCAAGTTCCAGCCAACTTCTGCCGGACACGTCCACCGCCGCCAAAATCAGCGCTTCGTCCATCGGCAGGGTGATGTCCGCATAGCGGTAAATCCCTTTTTTGTCGCCGAGCGCTTCTTTGAACGCAGTGCCCAGCGCAATGCCGATGTCCTCCACCGTGTGATGTCCGTCCACGAAGGTGTCCCCTTTGCAATCAACGGTCAGGGTAAATCTGCCGTGCTTTGCAAACAAGGTGAGCATGTGGTCGAAAAAGCCGACACCCGTTTGGATGTTGCAATCGCCTTTGCCGTCAAGGTTGAGCGATAGGGTGATGTTGGTTTCGGCGGTCATTCTGGTAATGTAACTGTTACGCATTGTGTTTCTCCTCCAATGCTAAATCAATTTTGGATAACAACGTATCCATCTGCGCTTTCGTGCCGATGGTGATACGGTTGTAGTTTTGAATTCTCGGCATCCCGAGATACCGCACCAGCACGCCGTTGTCTTTCAAGAACTGATACAGCGCCTTGCCGTCCAAATTGGGATGTGCGGCGAGCAGGAAGTTTGCCTTGGAATCGGTAACGTCAAAACCACGTTTGACAAGTTCCGCTTTGGTGTATTCGCGCACGCGGATAATTTCCTTGCAGTTTTCCATATAATAATCGTCCTCCGCAATGGCGGCAACACCTGCCAACTGGGTCAGACGGTTGATATTATACGGATTGGTGGAATATTTCAGTTTATTGAGATCGGCGATGACCCCTTTTGCGCCGATCGCAAAGCCCAGACGAGCACCTGCCATACTTCTCGATTTGGAGAAGGTTTGCACCACCACCAAATTGTCGTATCGCTTGGTCAGCGGCACTGCCGACTCGCCGCCGAAATCGACGTACGCTTCGTCCACCACCACCAGATTGTCGGGGTTTCGTTTGATGATCTCTTCCACCTCGCACAGCGGCAACGCCACACCCGTTTGTGCGTTGGGGTTGGCGATGACCACCGTTTTGCCTGCCGCATAATAGTCCTGCGGACGAATGGCAAGGTTGTCATCCAGCGGTTTCACGGCATACGGCACGCCGTAGAGATTGGCGTATACTTCATAAAAGCCGTAGGTGATGTCGGGGAACACAGCGCCGCCATCACAAAAGCCCATAAAGCAGAAATTGAGAATATCGTCCGAGCCGTTGGTGAGAAACACCATATCGGTGTCCACGCCGTACCGCTCTGCCAATGCCTTTACCAGCGGTTTGCAATCGGGGTCGGGATACAAATTGAGTTTTTTGACCTCATCCGTATTCACCGCCGCCAGCACTTTCGGAGAGGGCGGAAACGGGGATTCGTTGGTATTGAGTTTCACATATACCTTGTCCTGCGGTTGTTCACCCGGAACATATTCGGTAAGACTTTGAAACTGATCGTTTAAGTAACGGCTCACCGTCAGTCCTCCTTTCGCACGGTCGCAGAGCGCGCGTGCGCCGAGAGGCCCTCTTTTTCCGCAAAGTATGCCACCTTGTCCGCAACTTCCAACAGCGCATCTCGAGTGAAATACGAATATGCCGAGCGTTTGACGAAATCGTCCACGCCCAAGGGAGAGGAAAACCGCGCCGTACCCATGGTGGGCAGGGTGTGGTTCGGACCTGCGAAATAATCACCCAGTGCTTCGGGGCAATATTTGCCAAGGAAGATAGAACCTGCATTCTTGATTTCGGGCAACCACGCAAACGGATCGTCTACGCACAGTTCCAGATGTTCGGGGGCAATGAGGTTGGCAACCTCCACCGACTGCTTCAAATCGTTGCAGATAATGATCTTGCCGTAATCGTCAATGGATGCACGGGCAATTTCTTCACGGGGCAGCACTTTCAGTTGTGCTTCCACCTCGTCTGCCACCTTTTCCGCCAGTTCTTTGCTGTCGGTGATGAGCACGGCGGACGCGAGTTTGTCGTGTTCCGCCTGCGAGAGCAGGTCAGCCGCTACGTAACGGGGGTTGCAAGTGCCGTCTGCGACCACCAAGATCTCACTCGGACCTGCAATCATATCGATATCCACCAGACCGTACACTTGGCGTTTGGCTTCTGCCACGAACGCATTGCCGGGACCCACGATCTTGTCCACTTTCGGCACACTTTCGGTGCCGTATGCCAGTGCGGCAACCGCCTGTGCACCGCCTGTTTTGAAGATGCGGTCAACGCCTGCCACTTTGGCGGCGGCAAGGATCGCCGCAGGAATGACACCGCCCTTTGCAGGGGTTACCATCAAAATTTCTTTGACACCTGCGATCTTGGCAGGCAGGCAGTTCATCAGCACCGAAGAGGGATAGCTTGCCGTGCCGCCCGGCACGTACAGACCCACACGCTCCAAGGGCGTTACCTTCTGACCGAGAATGACACCGTTTGCCTTTTGCATTTCAAAGCCGTCGCGCTTCTGATTTGTATGAAACGCGGTGATGTTTTCGGCGGCTTCTTTCAGGATGTCCATAAACTCGGCAGGAACGGTTGCGACAGCCGCATCCCATTCCTCTTTGGACACTTCCAGGCAGTCGATGTCTGCGCTATCAAACTTTTTACCGTATGCGAGCACCGCTTTGTCGCCGTTTTCGCGCACGTCCGCCAAAATATCTTTCACAATGGCGGCGATGTCGATGCTGTCCGCTTTTCTGCCGAACAGTTCGTCCGCGGACACCTCGTTATAATCATAAATTCTCATCATGCTGATCACTTGCTTTCTACCAATGCGGTAATTTTCTCTGCCATCTGACGGATTTCATCGCCTTTAAACGTGTAACTCGCTTTGTTGGCGACCAGACGGGCGCTGATGGGAACGACCGTTTCCATCACCGACAACCCGTTTTCCTTGAGGGTCGCGCCCGTTTCCACGATGTCCACGATGACATCCGAAAGACCGAGCAGGGGGGCGAGTTCAATCGAGCCGTTCAACTTGATAATATCGATCTGTCTGTTTTTTGCATTGAAGTGGGTTTTGGCGATGTTCGGGAACTTGGTCGCGACACGCAGGGTCGACTCGGTATCGTCCTGAAAATCCGCAGGACCCGCGACCGCCATACGGCAGATACCCAGTTTCATATCCGCCAGCTCGTACACCTCAGGCGCATATTCCAGCAAAATGTCTTTGCCTGCCACACCGATGTCGGCAGCGCCTCGTTCAACGTAAATCGCAACATCGGAGGGTTTGACCCAGAAATAGCGGACACCTGCCGCTTCGTTTTCAAACACCAGGCGGCGGTTTTTCTCTTTGATGGAGGGGCAACCGTAGCCTGCCGCTTCAAACATATCGTACACTTTTTCGCCAAGTCTGCCTTTGGGCAATGCGATATTCAGCATCAGTTGTCCTCTCCTCTCTGTAAAATCACCGTTTTGCCTTCCGCACGCAGTGCTTCGGCAGATTTCACGGTGTCTGCGAAGTTATCAGCGGTGTAGTCAAGCACCACCGTATCGTTTTCCGTCTTCTCGGACAGCGGCAACCGTTCCAACAGATCGAGATACACCGCAAAGCCGATAGCGTCATCCGTTTTGCCGAGTTTTCTCATCAACAGGTCATACCGACCGCCCGATAACACCGCGCTCGGCACGCCTTCGATGAAACCGCAGAACACGGCGCCGTTGTAATATTTCACGTCCCCTTTGAGGGAGAAATCAAACTGTACTTGCTGTTCCACGCCTGCCGCTTGCAGGAACGCATCAATGGCGGCAAGTTCCGCGTACACCGCGTCGGGAGCAAGCGCTTTTAAGGTGGGCAACACCGCGTGCAAACTGCCAAACAACGCGGTCAGCGCACACAGCCGTTCAGCCGCATTTGCATCACCGCCGTTTTCCGCGACCAGTTCACGGATGCGGGAAACGCTTTTGCTTTCCACCGCCGTATACAAAGCCGCTTCCGCCGTATCGGTCAGCCCCACCGCTTCGATAGCGGAAATGAGCAGTTCCATGTGGGAGATGCACAGACGGAACGGTCTTCCCACCGCCGCCATACTCTTGACCGCGAGCAACACCACTTCGCCCACCGCCACGGCATCCAGTTTGCCGATGCATTCCAGACCCGTCTGCGGAATTTCACGGAACTCGCCGTCGGGTGCGCGGTATACGTTTTCGTTGTAATACACACGCTGGGTGTTGCCGTCGTCTTCGTGATGACGCGCAATGGAGAGGGTAACGTCGGGTTTGAGTGCCATCAAACGTCCCGAACGGTCGGTAAACGTGATGACGTTGCCGCTCACCAAAAACTCTTTGTTGTCGGCATAAAAGTCGTATTCCTCAAATTTGTTCATCTTGTACCGACGGTAACCGTACTTTGCGTACAGCTCGCGGAGTGCAAAGATGATCGCTTCGTCGTTTCTCAAATAGTTTTTCACGTTATTCACCCAGTTTCTGCAAAATGGTCTCATACCCGCCGCCACCGTATACCACACAGCGGTTGACACGGCTGATAGTAGCGGAGGAAGCACCGGTCTGCTCAGACACGGTC
>JAZRQN010000026.1:0-3508 GCA_045649855.1 Acutalibacteraceae bacterium
TACACCTTAAACAGCATGGGGATGCCGTGCGAGGGATTTGCGTATCCGTCCGAATTTTGGAAACGGATGAAAGCGGAGATTCCGCAACTGGTACTGCTGGACATTATGTTGCCCGAGCAGGACGGTCTTTCCATATTAAAACAGATCAAATCCGATGCGAAAACGGCGGACGTGCCTGTGATTATGCTGACCGCAAAAGGTTCTGAAATGGACAAGGTCAAAGGTTTTGAGATGGGCGCGGACGACTATATTGCAAAACCGTTTGGCGTAATGGAACTGGCGGCGCGCGTCAAAGCGCGTATGCGCAAGGTGGAAGCAAAGAGTTTGCAGGAATACACGGTCGGTTGCCTGTACGTTTGTCCCCAAAAGCACGTGGTACAGGTGAACGGCGCGGACGTGTTACTGACCTTGAAAGAATTTGAATTGTTGTGTTACTTACTGCTCAACAGCGGTATGGTGCTCACCCGTGATCAGATCCTCAATCAGATCTGGGGATATGCGTTTGACGGCGAAAGCCGCACGGTGGACGTGCACGTGCGTACCCTGCGCCAAAAACTGGGGGATGCAGGCGCGCTTATTGAAACGGTGCGCGGTATCGGCTACAAGATAGGGGGCTGACCGCGTGCGCAGAAAGATTTTTTTGAGCACCCTCGCCATTTCACTTGTCGTGCTGTTTTCCACCCTCGTTGCGGTTTGTATCGCGTTGCAAATCGACCGTAACACGCCGCCCGTTACCGCGCTGAAAGAGTTGGCGCTGCCTGCGGCTGTTATTTTGGTGTGTGCGGTGGTGCTGTCCGCTGTTTTGGCGGCAAAACTCGCACGGGATATCACCGAGCCAATCAATCAAATTTCGCTGTCCCATCCGCAAAAACAGACGGTGTATGCGGAATTGGCGCCGCTGATTGACCGCATCAACCGCCAAAATGAGCAAATAACCGAGCAACTGGAACACGAGCGCGCGGAACTCAAACAGCAGGATGAGATGCGCAGGGATTTCACCGCCAACGTGTCCCACGAACTCAAAACGCCGCTCACCTCCATTTCAGGATACGCCGAACTGCTCAAAAGCGGTCTGGTGAAACCCGAGGACGTGGCGCGGTTCTCCCAAAAGATATACGATGAATCCGGTCGTCTGATCACGTTGGTGGGGGACATCATCAAACTGTCCCAGTTGGACAGCAAAGAGGTGGAAGTGCCCAAAGAGGAATTCGATTTGTACGAAACCTGCGAAGCGGTGCTCTCCCATCTGGAAATGGCGGCGGAGAAAAAGGGCGTTACCCTGCACCTTTGCGGCGAACACGTGAAACTTACCGCCGCGTATCAGGTGGTGGAAGAACTCATCTTCAACCTGTGCGATAACGCGGTGAAATATAACAAAGAGGGTGGCCGTGTGGAGGTTAGCGTTCGCCAATGCGTAGACGGCGTGGAACTCACCGTCAAGGACACCGGCATCGGTATTCCCGAACAGGATCTGCCGCATATCTTTGAACGATTCTATCGGGTGGACAAAAGCCACTCCAAAGAAATCGGCGGTACGGGACTCGGACTTTCCATCGTGAAACACGGCGCAGGCTACCTCGGCGCGTCCGTGTCGGTGGACAGCGTTGTCGGGGAAGGAACCACCATTCGGGTGTTATTTTAAATACTGTTTGTATAAACGGAGTGTAGAAATACACTCCGTTTATCTTTTTGCGAGAAAAAGCAGGGGGCGGAGAAATCCATTTTACATAGTTTTAACAAAAGGCGGCTTATGTTTTTACAAACGGTTGATATACTGCAAAAGGTTAAGAATCCGTAAAAAAAGAAAAATTCGGTATTGCGGATTTGGAAAATTTTTTATATACTATACTTAAAGCAGAAAGCGAGGAAGTAACAATGACCGTTATTGATTTGTTGAAAAGTTTACTGTTGCTTTGCGGCGGCCTTGGCTTTTTCCTGTACGGCATGCACGTGCTGTCGGACGGCTTGGAAAAATTGGCAGGCGGCAAAATGCAGAGTATTCTGGAGAAGATTACCAACAACCGTTTCAAAGGTTTGCTGGTTGGTACGGTGGTAACCGCCGTCATTCAGTCTTCTTCCGCTACCACCGTTATGTTGGTCGGTTTGGTCAACTCCGGTTTGATGACCCTGGCGCAGACGCTGGGCGTGATTTTCGGTGCGAACATCGGCACCACCGTTACCGCGTGGCTGATGGCGCTCAACGGTATTGAGGGCGGCGGCTGGATGACCTTCCTGAAACCCGAACAGTTTTGTATGGCGATCGCGCTGGTTTGCGCGTTCATGCTGATGATGTCTAAAAAGGACAAGAAACGTAACGCAGCACTCATCGGTCTTGGTTTTTCGGTGCTGATGTACGGCATGAAGATGATGTCCAGTGCGATGAACCCCATCTCCGAACAGGATTGGTTTAAAGATGCGATGGTGCTGTTCAGCAATCCGCTGCTGGGCGTTTTGATCGGTACGGTGTTTACCGCGCTGGTGCAGTCCTCCTCCGCGTCGGTTGGCGTGTTGCAGGCGATCACCCTCACCGAAGGCAGCACCCTTACCTTTGCAGGCGCTGTTCCGATCGTTCTCGGTCAGAACATCGGCACTTGTATCTCCGCTTTGATGGCGACTCCCGGCACTTCCAAAAACGCAAAACGCGTGGCGATTGCGCACACCGTTATCAAAATCATCGGTGTGGCGATCTGGTTGGTACTGTGGGTGCTGGCGGGCTGGTTCTTTGATCTGTCCTTTATGGAAGCGAAGATCGATCCCGTGGGCATTGCGATTGCGCATACTATCTTCAACATTCTGAACACTGCGACCCTCATTCCGTTCACCGGTTTTATCGAGAAACTCGCCCGACTGATTGTGCGTGGTGAGGACGAAACCGAAGAAGAAGTGGTTACCCTCGACGAGCGTTTGTTCAAAATGCCTGCGGTGGCTGTCGGCCATGCATACGATGCGACCGGCGATATGGGCGCTCTTGCCAACGACACGGTTGGTCGCGCGCTTGCCTTGTTTAACGGTTATCAGAAAGATGTGGCGGAAGCGATCCGTCTGGATGAAAAGAAACTGGATAAATACGAAGATAAACTGGGCACCTATCTGGTATCGCTGTCCCGTTGCGACCTGAACGAAACGGAAGCGCGCACCACTGCAATGTTGCTCCATCTCATCAGCGACTTTGAACGCATCGGCGACCACGCCAACAATATGGTGCATACCGCCGCTGAAATGGACGAGAAGCAGATTGCGTTCTCGGAAGAAGCGCGTGCGGAACTGCGCGTGCTGACCGATGCGGTGCAGGCCATTCTCGGCAACGCTGTGCAGGCGTTCCGCGAGAACAAGGTGGAACTCGCCACCGAGATCGAGCCGCTTGAGCAGGTGATCGACGATTTGATCGATACCATCCGCGCACGGCACATCACCCGTCTGCAGAGCGGCAACTGTACCATCGAGTTGGGCTTTGTGCTCACCGACTTCCTCACCGACTGCGAGCGTATCTCCGACCACTGCTCCAACA
>JAZRQN010000027.1:0-6038 GCA_045649855.1 Acutalibacteraceae bacterium
ACGATGACCTGTATATAGCGTTAAGCTATGATGACTTTTGCTACATAAATATTGAATAAATGCAATTAGGCGGGGAGCAATCCCCGCCTTGATTATTTCTGTATATAATCCGCCCATAATCTGTGTGTTGGATAATGACACAGGCTTTCTATTTTGATGTAGCCGCCGCACAATTCGGTTGTTGTCCTACGCCGCCCACAGCAGAGGTTGTCAAGCTCCAATGCCAGGCGGATACCCTTTGCTCCGGCGTTCAGCAATCTTCCCTCTATACATTCAGCAAACCTTACACACATATCTTTAGAGTGAATACCGCCGATACCATATCCGTTGCTTGTTATAAATATATCTATTTTCCCTTGCTTTGCAAGCAGTAAATGATATATCCAATATTCGTGTCTGTCGGGATACAGGGCAAGTGTTTTCCAAGCGTACCCTTTGGGTATCTGTAGCTTGCTTTTCCAATCTGCACCGAGAACATACCGCAAATCGTCACAAAGATATAAAAACTACACTAAACACATATTCGCACTTGTACCCAAACAAGCAAAGTGAGGTTGCAGAACTACTGACGGAATTTGTGGTGTGATAGCAAAATTGGTACGAATGTGGTACGCTACAAAAAAGAAAATGCCCGAAAACCGTTGCAGTACAAGGCTTTCGGGCGTTATTCATTTTATTCCCACTCAATGGTGCCGACCGGCTTCGGGGTGAGGTCCATAAGTACACGGTTGATGCCGTCCACTTCCGCAGTGATGCGGGCAACGATTTTGTGCAGGACGGGATAGGGGATCTCTTCCACGGTGGCGCTCATCGCGTCGGTGGTGTTCACCGCACGGATGATGGCGGGCCAGCCTTCATAGCGGCTTTCGTCTTTCACGCCGACACTCTTGATGTCCGGCACGACCACGAAATACTGCCACACCTTTTCAGCCAAGCCGCAGATATCGAACTCTTCACGCAGGATAGCGTCCGCTTCGCGCAGAGCGTGCAGACGATCACGGGTGATCGCACCGAGGCAACGGACACCGAGGCCCGGGCCGGGGAACGGCTGACGATATACCATCGCGTGCGGCAGGCCCAGCGCCTCGCCGACCACACGAACTTCGTCTTTGAAGAGCAGTTTCAAAGGCTCGACCAGCTCAAACTGCAGGTCTTCCGGCAGACCGCCCACGTTGTGGTGCGATTTGACCGCTTTTTTGCCTTCGGCCTGTTTGATACTCTCCAGAATGTCGGGGTAGATGGTACCCTGACCGAGGAATGCAATGCCTTCGAGCTTTCTCGCTTCGTCGGCAAACACTTCGATAAACTCTTTGCCGATAATTTTTCTCTTGCTTTCAGGGTCGGAAACACCTGCGAGCAGATCGAGGAAACGATCGGTCGCATCCACGTAGATGAGGTTGGCGTCCATCTCGCCGCGGAACATATCAATGACCGCTTCGGATTCGCCTTTGCGCATCAGACCGTGGTTCACGTGCACGCAAACGAGCTGTTTGCCGATCGCTTTGATGAGCAGTGCCGCCACAACCGAGGAGTCAACGCCGCCGGAGAGGGCGAGCAACACTTTTTTGTCGCCAACCTGTGCACGCACAGCCTCTACCTGCTCTGCGATAAACGCATCGGCAAGCGCTTTGGTGGTAATTCTTTCCATGCTTTCGGGACGGATATTGTTACTCATAAGTTTACTCCCCCTTAGTTAGTGTAGTTATCAAAGTAGCCCTGAACCAACACGACGGGGGTACCTTTATCGCCCGAGCCGGAGGTGAGGTCGCACAACGAACCGATGAGGTCGGTGAGCTGACGCGGGGTGGTGCCCTGTGCCGCCATGTTGCCCACCAGGCTGGAGCCGTCTTTCGCTTTGATGGAAGCGGAGATCGCGGCTTTGAGTTCTTCACCCGACAGATCTTTGAAATCGTTGTCCGCCAAGTATTTGAGTTTCAACTCGTTGGGAGTACCGATGAGACCGTCGGTGAACGCAGGAGATACGACCGGATCGGCCAGTTCCCAAATCTTGCCTTTGGGATCTTTGAATGCGCCGTCGCCGTATACCATCACTTCCACGTGTTTGCCGGTAGCGGCGAGGATCTTCGCCTGAATATCCAGCACCAACGCTTTGCAATCACGGGGGAACAATTTGATTTTATCCTCGGTGGATTTGTTAGAACCGAGCAAGCCGTATTTTTCGTTGCAACCGCTGCCGTCCACCGAAGCGTTCAGGATGTCGTCCAGACCGCACACCACTTTAGCGCCTGCGGCTTTGAGCAATCTCTTGCTGCGTTCACGGGTGTGAATGTCGCAGGTCAGCACGCAATCGGCGTAGTCGAGGATCGCTTTCGCCTGGTTGGCGAAGATGATTTCCACCTCAGCGCCTTCCGCTTTGATGAGGTCAGCGTAATACTGCACGTAGTCCACGCCGGTGAACTCGAGTTTCTGCACGCCGAACACTTCACGATAGCGTTCCAGCGACAGCACGTCCGAATACGGATTGATGCCCGCTTCGTCGATGAGTTCGTAGGTTGCCAAATGGTTACCCACTTCATCGGAAGGATAGCTGAGCATCAGCACGATTTTTTTAGCGCCTCTTGCGATACCTTTCAGGCAGATCGCAAAACGGTTACGAGAAAGGATGGGGAAGATAACACCGATCGTCTCACCGCCCAGTTTCGCGCGCACGTCAGCGGCGATCGCGTCCACCGAAGCGTAGTTGCCCTGCGCACGTGCGACGATAGACTCGGTCAGCGAGATGACGTCTCTGTCGCGCAGTTCGAAGCCTTCACAAGCGGCGGCTTCCAGCACACTGTCGGTTACGATAGCGGCGAGGTCGTCTCCCTCACGGATGATGGGACAGCGGATACCTCTTGAAACAGTACCAACTCTGCGTTCTTTCTTTTCCATAAACCATGTTCCCTTCTATGTCCAGCCGTTTTCACGGCTTTTTTACAAAAACAACTTCATAATTCTACTGCAATTTTTTGCAGAAATCAAGTGGATATACCAGGAAATTCGTTATTTTTCAAACAGCGGCGTGGAGAAATACCGCTCTGCGGTGTCGGGGAGTACGGTTACCACCCGTTTACCTTTGCCGAGCTGTTTTGCAAGACGAATGGCGGCGGCAACGTTCGTACCGCTCGAAATGCCGCAAAGAATGCCCTCTTTTTCGGCGAGATCGCGCGAGGTTTGCAGCGCTTCTTCGTCTTTCACGATGCACACGTCATCGTAAATTTCGGTGTTGAGAATGGCGGGGATGATACCGTCGCCGATGCCCATCTGCAGATGCGTGCCGATCGAGCCACCCGACAGGATCGCCGCGTTTTCGGGTTCTACCGCCCAGATGGTCATCCGGGGATTTTTCTCTTTGAGCGCCGTGCCGATACCCGTGATGGTGCCGCCCGTGCCAATACCCGAGCAAAAACCGTCGATAGGACCGCCCACCTGCTCGAGAATTTCCGCGCCCGTCTGGCGATACTGAATGTCCACGTTGGCAGGGTTTTCAAACTGTTGGGGCACGAACACGTTGGGGTCTTCATCTCGCATTTTCAGCGCCAGCGCCAGACATTCTTCAATGCAAGCGCCGATGTCCCCTGCATCGTGCACGAGGATGACTTCCGCACCGTACTGGCGAACCAGTTTGCGGCGTTCTTCCGAAACCGAGTCAGGCATAATGATCACCGTGCGGTAGCCGCGCACAGCGCCCACCAGCGACAAGCCGATTCCCTGATTGCCCGAGGTCGGCTCGACAATGATGGTGTCCTTGTGCAACAACCCTTTTTCTTCCGCATCTCTGATCATATTGAACGCGGTACGGGTTTTGATAGATCCGCCGACGTTGAGACCTTCGAATTTGACTAAAATCTCTGCCGCGTCGGGATCGCCGATATGGTTTAAACGGATGATGGGCGTGCCGCCCATGGCATCCAGAATGGTATTGCAAATCATAGCGCGCCTCCGAAAAGGTGTTTGTGGTCGCGAGAAAAAACATTTCTCTATCATACTATGGTATTATACTAAAAAACGTGAGATTTTGCAATATTTTTACGGTAAAAAATGGTAAAAAAACAAATTTTTTTAAACAAAAAACGGTCGGCGAACCGACCGTTTTTCACGATTTTTTTCTGAACACCAACAATTTTGCCACCACGTAGTTGGCGATGGTAACCAGCACCATTGCAATGAGTTTTGCGAAATTGTAATTGACCGCCAGCACGGTGGACAACAGGAACATAACCCCCATATCCAGCAGCAACGTGAGCACGCGTGTGCTGACAAACGCCACGAATTCACGCAAAATGGCAGGGTCGCGACTTTCGAACACAAAGCGGCGGTTCATCACGTATGCAAACACCACAGCGCCCGTCCAGGAAATGACGTTGGCGATCTGCAGTTGGACGGCGTCATATCCGTTCAGGAACGTCCAGGTGCATCCGTAGAAAAACGCCAGACTGACAAGGGTGGTCAGACAGCCGACCACCAGATAGTTTGCGACCTCTTTATAGCGGCGATACAAAGAGAACAATTTATTCATCCTGCTTGCCCTCTGCTTTCAGATAGGCGCGCTCGATGTACACGGGACGGTGTTTGCCCTCCATATATACGCGAGCAAGGTATTCGCCGATGATGCCCAGAATGAGCAATTGGATACCGCCCAACAACAAGATGAGCACCACGATGGTGGCATAACCGGGCACGTCCACACCAAAGAACAGTTTTTGGATGATGATGACCAGCATATAAATGATGGACGCCGCGGACAATCCCGAGCCCAGCCAGGTGGAGATTTTCAGGGGAAAAGTGGAAAACGAAACGATACCGCTGATGGCGTATTTGAGCAGTTTAAAGAAGCCCCATTTGGACGTTCCGGTCAAGCGCGCCTCTGCCACGTACGGCATATAATGGGTGTGGAAACCAACCCACGAGAAAATGCCTTTGGAGAAGCGGTAATATTCTTTGACCGACAGGATCGCATCCGCGACACTGCGGCGGAAGGTGCGAAAATCGCTGGCGCCCGAAATGAATTCGATCTCACACGCCTTGTTGATCAGGCTGTAAAACGCCTTTTTCATCGCGGATATGGCGCGTCCTTCGATGCGACGCTCCTGATACGCGGCAACCACGTCGTAATCCTCGTTTTGAAGCAGATAATTCACCATATCCACCACGATTTCGGGGCGCTGTTGCAGGTCGGCGTCAATGATGCTGACAAAGTCGCCGCCGGCGCGCGAAAGCCCTGCATATACAGCGGCCTCTTTGCCGAAATTGCGCGAAAACTCCACCACCGAAACGTGCGCAGGATCTGCTTGGTGCAATGCGCGCAGGCGCTGTACGGTCTGATCTTTACTGCCGTCGTCAATAAAGATCATTTCATATTCGGAAATAGCGGCAGGCAACGCGGCAAACGCAGTGTGCACCGCTTGGTGCATCGGTTCGACGTTGTCCTGTTCGTTGTAACAAGGGATAACAAGCGACAATTTCATGCAGAAACATCCTTCTTTTTTCAGATAAATGTAGTATACCACTCGGAAGAACCGCCTGTCAATACGAGCGGTATATATGGCATTGACAGACCGTGGCTTTTATAGTAAAATCATACAGTCGATATGCGCCCATAGCTCAGTTGGATAGAGCGTCCGCCTCCTAAGCGGAAGGTCGGGGATTCGAATTCCTTTGGGCGCGCCAAAAAAGAGGCACCATCTTTTGATGGTGTCTCTTTTTTCGTGTTTACAAGGCAGAGAATCCCCTGGGAGTTTTGTGTGTAGCAGTCGTTTTGTTTGGTGCGCCATTCTTTCCCACACAAAATCTCCGGGAAGTTCCCTTTGGGAACTTCGTCGAATTTCCTTTGGGCGCGCCAAAAAAGAGGCACCATCTTTTGATGGTGTCTCTTTTTTCGTGTTTACAAGGCAGAGAATCCTCTGGGAGTTTTGTGTGTAGCAGTCGTTTTGTTTGGTGCGCCATTCTTTCCCACACAAAATCTCCGGGAAGTTCCCTTTGGGAACTTCGTCGAATTTCCTTTGGGCGCGCCAAAAAAGAGGCACCATCTTTTGATG
>JAZRQN010000028.1:0-8968 GCA_045649855.1 Acutalibacteraceae bacterium
CTGATCGTAATATCCCACCGTTACCTTGGCACCCAGGCGCGCAAACCCGTCATCTGCCGCCAGTTGACCGTTCAAAATCTTGAGCAACGTGGTTTTTCCGCATCCGTTAGGACCTAACAGAAAAACGCGTTCACCGCGGCGCAACTGGAAATTCACGTCGCGGAACAGATGGTTATCCCCAAAGGATTTTCGCATCTCGCCCACCGTCAGCACCTCATTTCCGCCCACTTCGGCGGCAGAGAAATCAAAACGGATGGTTGCCTGTTCGCTCTCAGGTACTACCAAATCGGCGCGCAACCGTTCCACCGCTTTTTCTTTGCTTTCGGCGGTGCGGATGCTCTTTTCCCTGTTCCATTGTTTCAAAAGTGCGATATTTTCTTCGATGCGTTTGATCTCCAGCATCGCATTTTTGTAATGCTTTTCTTCGATTTCACGGTCCTTGACACGCTGTTCTTTGTGCGCCGAGTAACTGCCATTTGACGCATACAGTCGTCCGTTTGCCAACTCGATGGTACGAGTGGTTACCCGATCGAGAAAATAACGGTCGTGCGAAATGATAATCGCCGCACCGGTATAGCCGCGCAAAAATTCTTCCAGCCATTCCACCGATGCAATATCCAAATGGTTGGTCGGCTCATCCAGCAACAATAAATTGGAATCGGACAACAATAATTTCGCCATTGCCGCTTTGGAACGCTGACCGCCGCTCAAAGATCCGACCGTCTGGTTGAGTGCCGCTTCGGAGAATCCCAAACCGAGCAAGGTCGCGCGCACACGGCTTTTGTAATACAAGCCGCCCATGTTTTCAAACTGTTCGCGCAACGTGTGCTGAAGGGCAAGCAACTCGTCATCCGTTTCTCCGCCCGACAAGCGGATATTGACAGCGGCAAGTTCCTGCTCCACCGCCATCACGGGTGCAAAAATGCTTTCCACCTCGTCGTACAGCGTACGCACGGTATCGTTGCAGGTATGCTGTTCCATATAGCCGATACGCGTCTCTTTGGAACGGATGACAGCGCCGTCGTCCGCACTCTCTTGACCGATAAGCATGCGAAAAAGAGTGGTCTTTCCGCATCCGTTACTACCGATGAAACCCACTCTGTCTTGCTCGGCGACGTCGAACGTTACGTTCGAAAACAGCATCCGCTCGCCGAAATATTTGGTAAGTCCTTGTACTGATATTGCCGACATATTGACTCCCACGCAACGTAATTTGTATACACTATAACAAAAAACATACCTAAAATCAACTTTTTTTACTTTTTCTCTTTTCTTTTCAGAAAATATATCGTATACTATATTTTTGCGAGGTGATTTTCTTGTCTCAAAACAAACAAAAATCTTCTGCCCACGCGCGAAAAAGTGAAAAAGGACGCGGCTTTGCTGTTTTCGGCATGGTGCTGTTATCCATTATCGGCGTGTTCGCCATTCTGGTTTCTGTCGTCTTGTGGCAGTTCCAGTATAACCGCAACAACGCCTTGGACGGTTTGACCAACGAACAGTTGGGCATTTCCAACACCGAACTGCCTGAAGGCGTGATCAACATTGCGCTGTTTGGTATCGATTCGCGTAATCTGCAGAGTTTTTCGGGCAACTCCGACTCCATTATGATCTTGAGTATCGACACTGAACATCATGCAATCAAAATCACATCCATTATGCGTGATTCTCTGGTGCCGATCGACGGATACAATCCCAATAAAATCAACTCCGCATACGCCAAAGGCGGTCCCGAACTTGCCGTCAAAACGCTCAACCAGGTGTTCGATCTGAACATCCGCGATTACGCCACCGTCAACTTCTCGGGCATGGCGGACATCATTGATGCGATGGGCGGCATTGAAGTGGACATCAGCGAGGCGGAACGTCTGGATGCCAACAAGCATATCCGCTGGCTGGCGGTAACCAGTGGCATCAAAAACGATCCCATTCAAAAAGCAGGCCTGCAGACTTTGAACGGTACACAAGCAGTATCTTTCGCGCGTATCCGCTATGTCAGAACGGGAGAAGGCGTCAGCGACGACTACGGACGCACCGACCGTCAGCGTTACGTGATGGAACAGTTGCTCAATAAAGCGTTGTCCAAAGGCGTGTCGCAGTATCCCGCTATCATCAAATCGCTTCTGCCGTATATGGAAACCTCCCTCACCTACAGCGAGATTCTCAGCATGGCAAGCGTACTGACCGAAAATCTTCAGTTCAAACAGGCGCGCATTTCGCAGGGCTATGCTATGAACATCACCGAACGCGACTTCCCGTCGTCTATCGGCTCGGTTGTCTACTACAACCTGGACTATGCCGCTGCTATGTTGCACGCATTCATTTACGGCGATATTCATCCGGACGATTTCATCGTATCCGAACCGCCCAACCGTACCCCGTGGTACAGCCAATATATGGCAACCAGATAACCCAAAATCCGAGAATGGAAACGCCCACACCCCATAGGGCGTATCTCCGTTCTCGGATTTTTTAATTTTTCTCTTTCTTTTTTGAAAAATATGGCGTATAATACCGAATGCGAGGTGATATGTTTGTCGAAAAAACAACCTGCAGGAAAGACGACCAAATCCAAAAAATCCTATACGCGTTTTCTCGCTGTGTTCGGCACGGCTTTTCTATCTGTTGTCGGCGTGCTGTCCATTGCCATTTCGGTTTTGCTGTGGCAATTTCAGTACAACCGCAACAGTACCCTGGACGGATTGACCAACGAACAACTTGGCATTTCCGCGGAATCCGAAGAAAAAGCGGGCAGCATCATCAATATTGCCTTGTTCGGTATTGATACACGCAATCTGAACAGTTTTTCGGGTCGTTCGGATTCTATGATGATTCTCACCATCGACACCGAACATGATTCCATCAAGATCACGTCGGTGTTGCGCGATACGCTGGTTCCGCTGGAAGGTTACGGTCCGCAGAAACTCAACGCGGCGTATGCATACGGCGGTCCTGAACTGGCAATCAAAACGCTCAACCAGGCGTTTGATCTCAACATCCGCGATTATGCGACGGTCAACTTCGCAGGTATGGCGGATATCATCGATGCGATGGGCGGTATCGAGGTGGATATCACCGAAGCGGAACGGGTGGAAGCCAACAAACACATCCGTTGGCTGTCTGTTACCAGCGGTACACCCAGCACCGTCATTCAAAAATCCGGCAAGCAACTCTTGAACGGTACGCAAGCAGTCTCCTTTGCACGCATCCGCAAGATCAGCACCGCAGACGGCACGCAGGGCGACTACGGACGTACCGACCGTCAGCGTTTCGTGATGGAACAGTTGCTGACCAAGGTGCTCTCTATGAGCGCATCGCAGTACCCTGCCACCATCAAATCGCTTCTGCCGTATATGGAAACCTCCCTCACCTACAGCGAGATCTTGGAGATGTCCTCCATTCTGACGTCTAAAGTACAGTTTGCGCAGGCGCGTATTCCGCAGGGATACGATATGGATATTTACGTCAAAGACTATCCCGACTACGTCGGTTCGGTGAAGTATTACAACTTCGAATACGCCACCAAGATGTTGCACGCATTTATTTATGAAAACATCCATCCGGACGAGTTTGTCAAAACCAATCCGCCCGATCGCACCCCCTGGTATACCGACTGGGTGATCGGCAATTGGACTCTGTAACATCAAAAAAGACCCCGTTATGGCGGGTGGAAATAGGGATAAAAATAGAGGAGATGCACAAGTTTGTGCATTTCCTCTAATGTTTTGTAGACATTATTGTCGGGTCCCTCAATGAGGGAGCTCCGCCGTAGGGGGGGGGGGAGGTGGTTGGGGACACTCCCTCCGTCTTTTGCCTACGGCAAAATCCACCTCCCTCTAAGAGGGAGGCGAGGGGTTTGCCAATCCCTAACCGCAACACGCTTAACGGGGTCTTTTTTTAGTATCATTCAGTCGCGCTCGCCGCTTCCAACGCTTCTCGCAACGTATCCAGTGCCGTCAAGCCTTTTTGAATCTTGACCGCAAAATACGGTTTTGCGCCTGCGCTGATCAGCACCCTGCCTTTGAGTGCGGCGGTCATTCGCGCGCCTGCTTCCATATTGAGGGACTTCTGATACAGCAGCAGTGTATCCGTCTGCTGTTTGACTTCATAAATATCCAGTGCAGCCGCCATATTACGGAGCAACGCCACGTCGATCAGCCCTTGCACCGCTGTGGGCGGTTCGCCGAAACGGTCAATGAGTTCGTCATAGACATCCAGTGAATCATCCATGGTGCGAATGTCCGCAATGCGACGGTAAATTTCCAGCCGCTGTGCGTTTTCGGAAATATAACTTTCCGGGATATGCGCCGAGATCTGCAGATCGATCAAGCATTCCGCGTCATTTTCAACAGGCGCAGCACCCTTTTCCGTTTCCACCGCTTCGGACAACAGTCGCAGATACATTTCGTAACCGACCGCTTCCATGTGTCCGTGTTGTTGAGCGCCCAGCATATTGCCTGCACCGCGAATTTCCATATCCCGCATTGCAATTTTAAAGCCTGCTCCAAACTCGGTGAAATCCCGCATTGCTTCCAGACGTTTGGTCGCAATATCGGTCAATTCTTTTCCGCGTCTGAAGGTTAAATACGCAAACGCACGACGGGAGGAACGACCCACGCGACCGCGCAACTGATGCAACTGCGAAAGACCGAAGCGGTCGGCGTTTTCGATGATCAAGGTGTTGACGTTTGGAATATCCACGCCCGTTTCGATAATGGTGGTGCACACCAAAATATCCACTTCGTGTTCCAATACCTGTCGCCAGATATCCGATAACTGTTCCTCGGTCATTTTACCGTGTGCCACCGCAATGCGCGCCTCGGGAATGCGGTTTTGGATACCTGCCGCACATTGTTCGATGCTTTCCACACGGTTGTGCAACCAATACACCTGTCCGTCCCTGCGCAATTCGCGGCGAATGGCATCGGTCAAAATCCCTGCATCGTGTTCCAGCACATAGGTTTGCACAGGGCGGCGGTCCTGCGGCGCTTCCTCGATGATGGACATATCCCTGACACCACTCATCGCCATATTCAGTGTGCGCGGAATGGGGGTTGCAGACAAGGTCAGCACGTCCACGGCAGGTGCAAGTTCTTTGATACGCTCTTTTTGCGCCACGCCGAAACGCTGTTCCTCGTCGATGATAAACAAGCCGAGATTGGGCAATTTCACGTCCTTGGACAGCATACGGTGGGTGCCGACCAGCACGTCCACCTTGCCGTCTGCCACCCGTTTCAAAATATCCGCTTGCTGTTTGGGAGTGCGGAAACGGGACAGCATCTCCACTTCCACCGGGAATCCTTCGAAACGGCGCACGATGGTGTTGTAATGTTGGAACGCCAGGATGGTGGTGGGCACTAAAATGACACACAGTTTGCCTTCGGTGATGCACTTAAAAGCGGCACGCAATGCCACTTCCGTCTTGCCGAATCCGACGTCGCCGCACAACAGACGATCCATCGGCACTTCCCGTTCCATATCCGCTTTGATTTCTTCGATACAACGGAGCTGGTCATCCGTTTCCTCGTATTCAAAATGCCGCTCAAAATCATATTGCCACTCGCCGTCGGGATCAAAAGCGTGTCCCTTGGTCGCCATACGCTTGCCGTACAGCGCAATCAGCTGTTTGGCAATATCTTTGACGATGCCGCGTACACGTGTCTTGGTCTTTTGCCATTCCTGACCGCCAAGGCGATGCAGTTTCAGTTGCACGTCATCCTTCGTGCCGATATATTTGGATACCAGATCCAGTTGGGTAACGGGCACGTATAAAATATCACCTTTGTCATACCGCAACTTGATATAATCCTTGATTACCCCTTGCAATTCCAGACGATGCACGCCCTCGTACACACCGATACCGTGCGCGGAATGGACGATGTAATCGCCGGGAGTCAGTTCGGACAAACTATGGATCTCCGCACCTTTATCGCGACGCACGCGACGCACTTTTTTACGTGCGGAGGATACTCTGCCGTGGGTGATGATGCCAAAGCCGGCATCGGGGAATTCCGCACCTGCAGACAAGCCGCCGTTTACCACCAGCACCTGCCCTTTGATCGGTTTTTCGGGGGATACTGCGTGCATGGCAGGAATTTGATATTTCTTCAAATCCTCTGCCAACACTTTGGCGGTTTTCTCCTCACTGCCGCTGAGTACCACACACGCCATACCGCGTGCCAGCATATCTTTGACATCTTCCGCCAACAGTTCCACACTGCCTGACCAAACAGGCAGTTGTCTGGCGGTTACGTTGTACAATCCTTTGACCGCAATGTTCCAAAGGCCGCCTGCAAAGGTATCCATCAAAATACCGCCCATCTGTTCGATGCGCAACTGCAGTACATCCTGCGGCAATGCAAAAGCGGTCAGCGCACGGCAAAGTTCGCCCTCTTCCATCAGCCCTTTGATATCCTCGTTCAGTTGCCAATGGAACGTGCGTGCGCGTTCTTTGATTTTGTTCACCTCGGACACGAACAGCAAACTGTCGCCGCAATAATCGAACAACGTTGCAGGCGTATCGTAAATAAGCGGAATGTATTTATCCAAAGAGGCAGGCAAACTGCCGCCGCGCAAGCGGTCGATGTCCATACCCAGTTTTTCCTTTTGTGTAGCGGCATCTTTGCCTCGCAAAGCAGATACCATCCGCTCGATCTTCTCCGCCAGTTCCAGCGGATCGTCGTACATAATTTCAGCGGCAGGTGCAACCGAAATGCTGTCCAGTTGATCGGTACGGCGTTGGGTGATGAGGTCAAAATAGGAGATGGTGTCCACCGTATCGCCCCACAGTTCGATACGCACGGGAGAAGGTGCAGCCGCAGGATACACGTCCACGATACCGCCACGCACCGCAAACTGACCGGGGCCCTCAATTTGTGCCGCACGCTCATAACCTGCGGCGGTAAACGCGGCCGCCAGATCTTTGACGGGTAACTGCACGCCTGCCACAATGTCCAGGGTGCGAGATAGCAGTGTTTCAGGCGGCAGGGTAAACTGTATCGCGGCATCCACGCCTGCGATCACACAGTCAAAACCGCCTTCTGCCATTTGTGCCAAAGTAGACAAACGCATCTGCTCATATTCACGGGAGGTGGACTCCACACGACGCAGGGAAAGTTCCCTTGCAGGCAACATCAGCACCCGCTCGCCCAGTGCGGATAAATCCTCTTGCAAGCGGGTCGCTTCCGCTTCATCAGCGGTCAAAACCACCGCGCGTCGACGGGTGGAAGTGCGTAACGCGTGCACGAAAATCGCTTTATGGATATGACCAAGCCCGGTAACCGCAAGCGGCAACCGTTCTTCTCGAATATCTTTTTGGATAGCAGAAAATGCCGGCATTTTTTGCAGGCCGGCTTCAAACAAACGCATATTCTTCTCCTTGTTAATGGGAATAGCGGTTCATCGCTTCGTCGATATTGCCGTCCACAATGAGTTTGGCAGCACCCACCGCTTTTTCGGCAACCTCTTTGAGTAACATTTGGTCATCTTTGGTGAATTTAGACAGTACCCAAGCAGCCAAATCGTAGTCGGGATGCGGCTTCGCACCGATGCCGACTTTGATGCGCGGAAACCCCTCGCCGCCACAAAGTGCAATGATGCTTTTGACACCGTTCTGACCGCCTGCGCCGCCGTTTCTGCGCACGCGCAGTCCGCCCACAGGCAGGGAAATATCGTCAAACATAATCAGTACGCGATCGGGGGTCAGTTTGTAAAACTGCATCGCCTCTCGTACCGCTTCACCACTGTTGTTCATATATGTCTGCGGTTTCATCAGCAACACACGTTTATCCCCCATTTTTGCCTCACGGCAATAAGAGCGAAAACGTGCTCTGTCCACCTTAACGCCAAGGTCATCCGCCAACGCATCCAGCGCCATAAACCCTGCGTTGTGTCGTGTGTTTTCATATTGTATGCCGGGGTTACCCAGTCCCACCACCAAAAAATCGATGGGACCGCCTGCTTTCTTCTTAAAAAACATACAGTTCATTCCATTTCAAAGCAAAATTTTCCTCATTATCATTATACTGGAAAGAGGGCGTTTTTCAAGTAGAATTTTCGGTTTTTCACCTATATTTTTCACAGAGCTGACCCTTTCAGCCGTAAAAAGTATGTGCAAATAGACAGACTTATAAAAAAGTAAAATATTTTATAAAAAAATACTGGAAATATTTTGAATAGTCTGTTATAATATGCGGTGGTACCGTGCGCCCTTTTGGGCAAACGGGTTCGCCGCCCTTTTTCAGGGCATAAAGTTGTCAAATATTTTTTAGGAGGTTGACTTATGAGTCACAAGTTTGTTTATCTCTTCTCCGAAGGCGACGCGTCCATGCGCGAGCTGCTCGGCGGTAAAGGTGCTAACCTGGCCGAAATGACCAAAATCGGTCTGCCGGTTCCCCAGGGCTTCACCGTAACTACCGAGGCTTGCACTCAGTACTATGAGGATGGCCGCAAAATCAACGATGACATCCAGGCACAGATCATGGAGTACATCGACAAAATGGAAGGCATCACCGGCAAAAAATTCGGTGATAAAGAAAATCCCCTGCTCGTTTCCGTGCGTTCCGGCGCCCGTGCTTCCATGCCCGGCATGATGGACACCATCCTGAACCTCGGTCTGAACGAAGACGTGGTCGAGACCATGGCTGCCAAATCCGGCAACGCTCGTTGGGCTTACGACTGCTATCGTCGTTTCATCCAGATGTATTCCGACGTTGTTATGGAAGTCGGTAAGAAATATTTTGAGGAACTCATCGACAAGATGAAGGAAGAAAAAGGCGTAACTCAGGACGTTGACCTGACCGCTGAAGACCTCAAAGAGCTCGCTTCTCAGTTCAAAGCTGAGTACAAAGCGAAGATCGGCAAAGACTTCCCCCCCGATCCCAAAGAGCAGTTGATGGGCGCTGTGGAAGCTGTGTTCCGTTCTTGGGACAACCCCCGTGCGAACGTGTATCGCCGCGACAACGACATC
>JAZRQN010000029.1:0-5006 GCA_045649855.1 Acutalibacteraceae bacterium
ATGATGCACAAACCAACCAATCAACAGCACCGCCAAAAACACAACCGCTCCGCACAACAATCCGTTGAGCCAGCCGTCGGATTTTGCAATTTTCGCGGCAAGTATACCGCCAAAAAACGCACCCAATGCGGCTGATACAACCGACAAAGCGGTAACCGCTCCCTGCGGCACATCCACACAGGTCATCAACAGCGCAGACAGCAACAAGCCGATCGTGCCGATCACAAACGCCGATAAGACACCGATCACAAGCGGCGCAATACGTATCCGCCTTGCTGTCATGGTTCCGTTCCGTGCTTTCATAGCACCCCTCCGCACATACAGATTTCTCTGTACACTCTATGCGGAAACACATTTAAATATGCCGATTAGTCGAGATCGTCATCATCATCGTCATCGTCGTCAGCCATATCAGCCTCTTCGTGCTGGGTGAGCACGGTCTGGATCGCCCATTTTTTCATCTGCAATTTGCTGCGATCAGCACCGCTCTCGATGGTGATGGTGTCATCTTTCACATTCACAACGCGACCGCAAATACCGCCGATGGTAACCAGCTCGTCACCTACGCGGACAGCATCGCGCATTTTCTGCTCTTCCTGCTGTTTTTTCTTCTGCGGACGAATCATCATAAAATACATCAGAAGAATGATGATGGCAAAGGGCAAAATCGTGCTCAGCAAGCCGGCCCAACCACTCGTACCCTGTGCAGCCGTATTAGCCGCAGCATCCAACATAAACATTTGCATAATTCTAAACCTTCCTTAAATAAAATTCTTTTACTATCATACAAGTATTTGCTCACAAATGCAAGCGAAATACAAAAATTTACAGTAAATTCATCAAATACGACGATCCAGACGACCGCGATGCTCCTGATAAAAGCTCTCAAACGTGCCTGCATCCAGGTGTTCGCGGATTTTTTCCATCAGCGTGTTATAGAAATACAGATTATGCATCACGCACAGGCGCATAGCCAGCATTTCATTGGCTTTGAACAGATGGTGGATATACGCTCTGGAATGTCTGCGGCAAACAGGACAATCGCACTGTTCGTCCAGTGGCGCCGTGTCCAACGTATATTTCTGATTCATCATATTACGATGTCCGTCCCACGTGAACACGTGTGCGTGACGGGCATTGCGCGCAGGCATCACGCAGTCAAACAGATCCACGCCGCGGTGTACCGCTTCCAGAATATTTTCGGGAGTACCAACCCCCATCAAATAACGCGGTTTGTCCGCAGGCATATACGGTTCGACGCTTTCAATCACGCGGTACATATCCTCAGCAGGCTCACCCACTGCGAGACCGCCGATCGCGTAGCCGTCCAGATCGAGTTTTGCGATCTCTTTCATGTGTTCCACACGCAGATCATCAAACGTACAACCCTGGTTGATACCGAACAACATCTGCTGTTTGTTGATGGTGTCAGGCAGTGCGTTCAGGCGATCCATTTCCGCTTTACAGCGATAGAGCCATCTGGTGGTGCGCTCGCAGGACGCTTTGGAATACGCATACTGTGCAGGATTTTCTACACACTCGTCAAATGCCATCGCGATGGTGGAGGCAAGATTGGATTGGATGCGCATACTCTCTTCGGGACCGATGAACAGTTTTCTGCCATCGATGTGCGAAGCAAAATACACGCCTTCTTCTTTAATCTTGCGGAGTTTGGAAAGCGAAAACACCTGAAAACCGCCGCTGTCGGTCAAAATAGGACCGTCCCATCCCGTGAACTTATGCAAACCGCCAAGTGCTTTGACCGTCTCGTCCCCCGGACGCAGATGCAGGTGATAGGTGTTGCACAACTGCACCTGACATTTCAAATCTTTCAGGTCGTAAGCAGACACAGCACCTTTGATGGCACCGCAGGTCGCCACGTTCATAAAACCGGGCAGTTGCACCGTACCGTGCGGCGTTACAAATTCACTGCGTCGCGCAGCGCCTTCTTTTTTGAGAACTTTTAACATCGTGTTTCTCCTTAAGCGGAACGATGCGGACATCGTCCCCCACAGTTTCAATTATACTATCAACATCGCATCGCCAAAACTAAAGAAACGATATTTTTCTTCAACGGCGTGGCGATATGCCGCCATCGTGTTATCGTATCCTGCGAAAGCACTGACCAACATAATCAGCGTGCTTTCGGGAAGATGGAAGTTGGTCAGCAGACCGTCCAGCACACTGAACGTATAACCGGGATAGATGAAAATACTGGTCCATCCGTCCCCTGCTTCAATCTTGCCGTCTTTCATACCAATGCTCTCAAGCGTACGGCAACTGGTAGTGCCGACAGCGATCACGCGACCGCCGCGCGCCTTGGTCCGATTGATAATAGCGGCATTCTCTTCCGACAGCGCATAGTGTTCGGAATGCATTTTATGATCGGTAATCTCATCCGCCTTCACGGGACGGAACGTACCCAATCCTACGTGCAACGTTACATACGCAATATCCACACCCTTGGCTTTCACTTCCGCCATCAATTCGGGGGTGAAATGCAAGCCTGCAGTAGGTGCGGCGGCAGAGCCGACCTCTTTGGCATACACGGTCTGATACCGTTCTTTATCTTCTAACTGTTTCTTGATATAGTGCGGCAGCGGCATCTGACCGATCTGATCGAGAATGGCAAAGAATTCACCGTCATAGTGGAATTTCACAATGCGATTGCCGTCCTCCACCACGTCCAGCACTTCCGCCTCAAGCAATCCGTCGCCGAACACCAAAAAGTTGCCGGGTTTGGCTTTTTTGCCGGGACCTGCCAACACTTCCCAAACGTCTTTTTCCATCTGTTTTAACAGCAACAGTTCCACGGCAGCGCCCGTGCCTTTCCGATGTCCGTACAAGCGGGCAGGCATCACTCGGCTGTCGTTGAGCACCAGACAATCGCCCGGCTGTAAGACATCCAATACATCACGAAAGGTACTATCCTTTACAGCGCCGGTCGCACGGTCAAGGTGCAAAAGGCGGGATGCATCGCGCGGAAAGATGGGTTCTTGAGCAATCAATTCTTCCGGCAGATCATAAAAAAATTCACTTCTCAGCATAGCTGTTTCCTGACTTTCTGAAAATATATAGCAATTTGCGCTTTTTTATCGCAAAGCGTTTGACACACACATTAAATTATGGTACTATATAACCGCAAATTTGTCAACGGAAAGCGACAGAGATTTTTTGCTTTCCGCGTGAAAGGAAGTTTTTAAAATGCGTCAATTTAACGTCGGTGTCATCGGCTGTACCGGTATGGTCGGTCAGCGTTTTCTCACCCTGTTGGAAGATCATCCGTGGTTCACGGTAACGGCGCTCGCCGCCTCCCCCCGTTCCGCAGGTAAGACCTACAAAGAGGCTGTGGGCAATCGTTGGTCAATGGATACCCCCCTGCCGGAAAAATATGCGGATATGGTGGTTATGAACGCACAGGAAGTGGAGAAAGTTTCCGCTCTCGTGGACTTTGTGTTCTGCGCCGTCGATATGAAAAAAGACGAGATCCGTGCGCTCGAAGATGCGTATGCTAAAGCGGAATGCCCCGTTGTTTCCAACAACAGCGCACACCGTTTCACCCCCGACGTGCCGATGGTCATCCCGGAAATCAACCCGGAACATCTCGACGTTATCGCCGCTCAGCGTAAACGTCTTGGCACGAAAAAAGGTTTCGTGGCTGTCAAATCCAACTGCTCACTGCAGAGCTACGTGCCTGCTTTGTTCCCGCTGGATAAATTCGGCGTTACCAAAGCGCTCGTTTGCACCTATCAGGCAATCTCCGGTGCAGGCAAAACCTTTGAAAGCTGGCCCGAGATGGTAGATAACCTCATCCCCTACATCGGCGGTGAAGAAGAAAAATCCGAGAAAGAGCCGCTCAAGATCTGGGGTAAAGTGGAAAACGGCGAGATCATCCCCGCCACCTCTCCTGCTTTTACCGCACAGTGCCTGCGCGTGCCCGTGTCCAACGGCCACTTCGCCGCTGTGTACTGCTCTTTTGAGAAGAAACCCACCAAAGAGGAAATCCTCGAGGCTTGGAAAAACTTCTCCGGCAGACCGCAAGAACTGGAACTCCCCCACGCTCCCAAGCAGTTCCTCCACTACTTTGAAGAGGACAATATGCCGCAGACCAAACTGCACCGCGATCTGGAAGGCGGTATGGCGATTTCTCTGGGCAGACTGCGTGAAGACTCCCAGTATGATTACAAATTTGTCGGTTTGTCCCATAACACCCTGCGCGGTGCCGCCGGTGGCGCGATGCTGCTCGCAGAACTCCTCTGCGCTGAAGGGTATATGGACTAATCAAAGCGCATATACTGTATAATACTTTTGAGAAGGGTGGTTTTACTATGAACAAGAAAGTCATTTTCAAAGGCGCGGCTACCGCATTGGTAACCCCGATGAACGCCGATTATTCGGTGAATTACGACCGTCTTACAACCCTCGTGGATGAACAGATCAAAAGTGGTATCGATGCACTGGTCATCTGTGGTACCACCGGCGAAAAATCCACCCTTAACTATGCCGATCACGTCAAAGTGATCGAAACTGCCGTCAAGGCAGCAAACAAGCGCGTTCCCATCATCGCAGGCGCAGGTAGTAACGACACCGTATATTCGGTGGGGTTATGCAACGACGTGATGAGCGTCGGCGCGGACGCGCTGTTGATGGTAACTCCCTATTACAACAAGACCTCCCAAAAAGGTCTGATCGCACACTACACCTACGTTGCAGACCGTGTGGACGCACCCATTATCCTCTACAACGTGCCGTCCCGTACCGGTGTCAACATCCAACCTGAAACGTACAAAGAACTGGCGAAGCATCCCAACATCGTGGCTACCAAGGAAGCAAGCGGCGACATTTCCGCGATTGCGAAAATCCGCAGTCTGTGCGGTGATGACCTCACCTTGTATTCCGGTAACGACGATCAGATCGTACCGCTGATGTCTTTGGGCGGTGTGGGCGTTATCTCGGTGTTATCCAACGTAGTTCCCAAAGAAACGCACGATATGTGTGCGGCATAT
>JAZRQN010000030.1:0-1935 GCA_045649855.1 Acutalibacteraceae bacterium
TCCAAGGTCAACGGCAACAACCGTTGCAGCGGTCATACCGAGTGCGATGCGATCATCATGGATGATGCCAGCGTTGCCGCTCTGCCGCAGGTAACCGCGAATCACGTGGAAGCTTCCTTGATTCACGAAGCCGCAATCGGCAAGATCGCAGGCGAACAGCTCACCAAGCTGATGACGTTGGGTCTTACCGAAAAAGAAGCGGAAGAACAAATTGTCAACGGATTTTTGAAATAAGTAAAAGACTAAGCATCTTCTGATGCAAGCGCATTTTTTATCACATATCCAATTTCAAATCGTTTTCTTTGATCCAGCCGATTTTGCGGAACAGCTCACCAAACAAGAGGGAGAGTACCGCAGGGAGTACGATACAAATGAGTGCCAGACCGATCCAATCAAACGCAGTGGGTGAGATGGGAGCAGCGCCTTTGGCGACAGGTTCAAACCAACCCGTGATGACACCGATGGGACCGACCATACCGCAAGTACCCATACCCGAGGAAATAGCAGTGCCGTTCATCTGCATCTTGAATACGCAGGTGGCAATGGGACCGGTGATGGCGGAAGCGAGCGTGGGCGCGATCCAGATACGTGGATTTTTGACGATGTTGCCCATCTGCAACATAGACGTGCCCAACCCCTGTGCGACCAAACCGCCTACGCGGTTCTCGCGATAACTCATCACCGCAAAACCGACCATTTGCGCACAACATCCTGCAACGGCGGCGCCGCCTGCAAGACCGGTGAGGGACAGTGCGGCGCAGATTGCTGCGGAGCTGATGGGAAGTGTGAGGGCAATGCCGATCACCACAGATACGATGATACCCATAAAGAAGGGTTGCAGTTCGGTAGCCCACATAATGAAATCACCAACGGCGGAAGCAGCCATACCGATGGGCTTTGCAATCAAAGCGGCAATACCGATACCCGACAGAATGGTAACCAGCGGTGTTACGAGGATATCCACTTTGGTTTCTTTGCTGACAATTTTACCCAGTTCAGCGGCAAGGATAGCCACGAAGAAAACCGCGAGCGGTCCGCCTGCACCACCCATTGCATTGGTGGCAAAACCGACGGGAATCATCGAGAATAACACCATCGGGGGCGACTTGGTTGCGTTGGCAATCGCGACCGCCATTGCAGGACCGACCATCAGGGAACACAGTCCGCCGATAGTGTACGCTTTGTCGAGAGTCAGAACGGTTGCGTTCAAAAAGCCGATGTGTAGTTGCGTGCCCAGCGTGTTGAGAATGGTGCCGATCAGCAGGGTGCAAAACAATCCCTGCGCCATCGCCGCCATCGCATCGATGAAATACACGCGCGGTTTCAGCAACACGTTTTTGCGATCAAAGAAAGCTCTGATGTTTTTCATAGAAACTCCTTCTTTTATAGAGATTTTGTAATTATATACCACTTTCCGACAGTTTTGTCAAGAAATGAACAAGGTATTGCTAAATTTTTTGGAACGGTGTATACTGTATGCAATCTTTTGTGAGATGGTCGTGAGAATATGTTAGGTGTATTGGTCAATGTGGCGACGGTACTCGTCGGCAGTTTACTGGGATTGCTGTTCAAGAAAGGCATCCCCGAAAAAGTGTCGTCCGTCGTGATGTCGGGCGTCGGTCTGTGCGTCTTGTATATCGGCATCAGTGGTGCTCTGGAAGGTCAGAATACCTTGATATTGGTGGGATCGGTCGCCCTAGGTGCGCTGATCGGTTCGCTTTGCCATATTGATGATGGTTTGAATAAACTGGGGGATATGGTGTCTGCACGCGGCAAACAGAAAAGCGGCAAACTCGCCAATCTCGGCGAAGGTTTTGTGAGCGGCACATTGCTGTTTTGCGTAGGCGCTATGACGGTGGTCGGCTCGTTGGAAGCAGGTGTCAGCGGTGATAATACCACCCTGTACGTCAAATCCTTGCTGGATCTTGTTTCCTC
>JAZRQN010000031.1:0-28551 GCA_045649855.1 Acutalibacteraceae bacterium
TTGCCAATCCCTAACCGCAACACGCTTACATCGTCTGTTTTTTTATTTATAAATAGTGTTTTAAGATGTACTCCGCCACGTGTTCGGTATTACTGCAAATCACCTGATTGGCGGCATCTTTCAAGGCGTCGCAAGCGTTAGAGGTAGCAAGTCCGAGCCCAGCCGCTTGAATCATCGACATATCGTTTCCGCTGTCGCCTACCGCGATGGTAGAATCAAACGGTACCTGCCTGATTTCCGCTAACTTTTGAAGTGCAAACCCTTTGCCGCCGTTCACCGAAAAGATTTCAAAACAATGCGGCCAGGACCACGCGACCGAAACGCCATCCAGTTGACCGACTCGCTCTTTACATTCCGCCAGTTTTTCGTCATCGGGGAAGAATATGGCGTAACACTCGACGTTGTCCAGCGTATATGCAAATTGGACAAACTCCTCTTTGAAATCCGCGTGCATTTCCAAGACGTCGTGGTGCGCACTGCAAATCTGATATCGCTTATAGTCGGCTTCGGTGTGCATCGTAGCATCCGCATATGAGCGTCCGCCTTGCCGCACGGTGATATGGCAATCGTATTGTTGCAACATGTCCAAAACGGCGTTGGAAACCGCTTGCGGCATACACAAGTATGTGTGGGTGTCGGTTTGCTTATCCCAAATAGCAGCACCGTTGGAGTATATATAATAGCGAATGTGTGGGTGGGTCATCACTGCTTTTGGCATCTCGCACAGCGTTCTGCCGGAAGCAGGGGAAAACACGACCCCTTTTTGTGCCATCGCGGTGATAGCAGCAGCGTTTTCTGCGCTCAGAGACATATCGTGCAGCAGCAAGGTGCCGTCCAAATCGCTGGCGACAATCGAATAATTGGGCATGGGTATCAATCCTTTGATTTATAGTACAGCATACAGTGGCAGTATCCTTCAAAATCGGGATCTGCGATCTGCTCACGGAATTCCTTGCAGATGCACTTGAAGTCATCTGTTTTGGGCAAGCGACAAGGGCAGTAACCGCCTTTGGCTTTGAGCCCTGCTTTGACGCGTGCCACCACTTCTTGATCTTCGTTGAGTCTGACTGCCATACTGACTTATCCTTTCATATGTTGTTCTGCCACAAGGATGAAATGCACCGCGTAGGATGCAAATCCGTGAATGCAACTCGCCTGGGTGCTGATATGCTCCCACAGCGTACCGGTGCGCTGTGCCATATAATAGAAATACCCTTTGATTTCCGACAGCATCTGCGCATACAGTCCGTTTTCTTCCAACAGCATCAAACGCAGATAGTTGCCGATAAACGCGTTGGCAGGATAAATTTCGGGATGTTTGCCCGTTTTCTCGCGGTCGGGACCGAAGTCTTCCACCAGTTTCTTCCACAGTTCGGGATAGGTTTCGGGTGTGGCAACGCCCGTGAAGAACGCATAATACTGGCACGCTTCGGTGCGCTCACCGGTCGACACGGGGGTATCGCCTTCGTACACTTCGTTATCTACGAAGAACGTGCCGTCAAACGAGCGGGCACGGATCAGTTCTTTGAGCGCTTCCGCCTTTGCTCTCAACTGTTCATCGTCAAAGATGTTGGCGGCCGCAACCAGCATACGTGCGTACATCATATTGGTGGGGAAGTTGATATCCTGCACCAGATCGTTTGCTTTGGACCATTCCACGAAGATCCAACCGGGCAGTTTTTCCAGCAAACCGTCCGCGTTTTCATATTGTTTGCACCAATCGATCAGATCATACACGCGTTTGCGGAACGAGAGAATAAACTCCCGATCGCCCACACGGTGCAAGCGATCTTCCAATTCCACCACCAGCCACATCGCCCAGTTGGGGATGAACGAGCCGTTGCGGTGGTCAGAGGGATAGCACATCGGCACCATACCGTGCGGCATATTCTTGAATTTTTCGGGCAACAAATAGTTTTCCAAGTAGTTGTATTCGATGATGTTTTTACCCGTAAACTCGTATTCGGCACGAGCGGTGAAAAAACTATCGCACAGCCAACCGGCACGCTCACGGGTGGGGCAATCCATAAAGAGATCCGAGCTGTTCTGAATAAAGCTCTCTTTTGCCGCATCAAATACCGCCGCTACTTCGGGGTCGTTGCCTTGGTATGTTGTGGTAATGGGTTGCGGACAGACCAGAGCAGTCAAGCGGAAATTGTCAACGGCAAATGCTCCGTCGGTTACCACCAATTTAGCGTATTTGAAACCGAACGGTTCCATTGCTTTGAATGCATAGTCGCCCGTCTCCATTTCCAGACGAATCACGTTACAGCACTCGCGCGCGATGGGATCGACGTCGCCGTCTTCAGTCAGCGTTTCGTCAAACAGGATATACAGGACACCTGCCTGCTTACAGCGAATATCCGCGGTGATAAAGCCGGTTTTCGCCCCCGGCAAAGCGATGAGTGCGAATTCACCTGCCGTCAGTTTGTTGCCGCTGTACGGGGTGTTTTTCGCCACCAGCGAAGTGGTGGAAAACTCCTGCACTAAATCGGATAAATGCTGTTCCAACTCTGCTTCGGCGTATCCTTGAATCGGAGAGGTAGCAGGGTCGTTGGGCATGGTGAGTGAACGATCTTTGAAATATTCGGCAGGTTTCACACCGTCAACGAAGGTGCCTACCGCCACCAAAGTTTCCGCCGCAATATCGGGGAACGTGTTATGCGGAATACGGCGCGGCACGAAAACTTTATCCTCGGTTTTGGTTACCTTGACTGCCACGGCATTGGCGCACGGCTTGCCCATACGCCAGGCGGCATAATCAGGGGCTAAAATATAGCTTTCTGCGGCAGGACGCTGATAACTGTATCGCTGTACGCGGCGCACGCGTTCGGTCAGCATAAAACATTCCAACGCAGTATCGCCCGTCGCGAGCACAATTTCGCCGTCTTTTTCAAATTCCGCCTGAATGAATGCAGGCGCGGAAATACAACCGAAACTGTTCAAACGATAGTTGACGGTTTCGATTGCGATGTGCACTTCGCCATCCGGCAGGGTCAGCGGCAATTCGTCAACACGGTAAAATCCTTCCGCACAACGGGCAGGTCCGTAATAGGTAAACACGTCGTTAACAAACAAACGGTAAAAGCCTGCGCAAGCGATGCGCAACGTGTAGTTGCCGGCGGTGAGAGTGGTGTGCAGACCAAGGGTGATCAGACGCTCGTCCTGCAAACCATCTGCCCATACAGGGATAGCTTTCTGAAACGGTGCGTACATATACATACCTCCTTAGAACGGTAAGATCTTCAGATCAAACAGATGCTCAAGTAAAATTTTAGTACCCAGGATGATGAGAATCACACCGCCTGCAATGGAAGCACCTGCGCGGAATTTCGCGCCGAAAATGTTGCCGATTTTAACGCCGATCGCAGACAGGGTGAAGGTGATGACGCCAATCGCAAGCACGGTGAACAGCACTTTCCAGATGGACGGAATGACGATCAGCGTAGCACCTGCGGCAAGTGCATCAATGGACGTGGCGATTGCCATGGTCAGCATAATGCGAGGGGACAGAGAAGCATCGGTGCAGTCTTCACACTCGAACGCTTCTTTGATCATATTGGCACCGATAAATGCCAACAGTACAAATGCGATCCAATGATCAAACGCAGTAACATATTTTTCAAACGATTTCACCAAGAAGTAGCCGATACAAGGCATCAGCGCCTGAAATCCGCCAAACCACGCGCCCACGGTACAGGCGTTTTTGATGCTGGCTTTTTTCATTGCCAAACCTTTGCAGATCGATGCGGCGAACGCGTCCATCGACAGCCCGATCGCCAACAGGACCAGGGAAAACAGAGACATAATCGCACGTCCTTTACATAAACTAATAACATCATACCATAAATGCAAAGTTTTTCCAATAGATTTGTAACGAAATCGTAAAGGTTTTTGTGGAAATATTGACTTTTTTACTACGTGTGTTACGCTTTTATGAAACAGGGGAGAGGTGTACACAAAATGCCCAAAGAACGAAAAAAGATCCACAGTGATCTCAAAAATGAAATCAAACAACACAAGGCAACTTTTGCGGTATACGTGGTGTTGCGCGCGGTGGTAATTGCGGCGATGGTTCTGTCCTTGTTGCGTCGGGATTTTGAAAATCTGTTCGTATGCACGCTGTCGCTGATTCTGTTTTTGGTACCTGCCTTTATCGAGAAAAACCTTGGCATTTCTTTACCGTCCGTATTGGAAGTGATCATTTTGCTGTTTATTTTTGCGGCAGAGATTTTGGGGGAGATGAACAGTTTTTATATCAAATATCCGTTTTGGGACACCATGCTACATACGATCAACGGTTTCTTGTTCGCCGCGGTCGGGTTTGCGTTGGTGGACATCATCAATCGCAATCCGCGTACGAAATTCACCTTGTCGCCGCTGTTTTTGGCAATCGTGGCATTTTGTTTCTCGATGACCATCGGTGTGTTCTGGGAATTTTTTGAATGGGGTGTGGATATCGTGTTGCACACCGATATGCAAAAAGACACGGTGATACACGCCGTATACTCGACCGCACTGGACGCGACACGCAGTAACGTTGCAGTACCCGTTCGCGAGATACAAGAGGTGCTGATAGACGGCACGCCGTTGCCGATGAACGGCTATCTGGATATCGGCTTGCACGATACGATGCAGGATCTGTTGGTCAACTTCATCGGTGCGGCGGTGTTCAGTTTCATCGGTTACTTTTATGTCAAGACACGTGGAAAGGGCAGGTTTGCCGCGCAGTTCATCCCGAAACTGAAAGACGAATAGAAAAAACCTCTGTCTGTTACAGACAGAGGTTTTTTGTTCAGATCGTTTCTGTTCCCAAGATTTCGCCGTTGCTGTCGGTGAAAGAAACGGTAATGCCTTGCTCGCCAAAGACGTAGCCGCAACCTGCAAAGTAGTTTTTGCCGGGCTTGCCACCGATGACAATGGGGCAAAATTGTCCGAGATGATCGTTTTCACAGCCGGGTTGCCAGCTTTCCAGACGATGCAGATGACCGCAGATCATCACGTCAAATCCGACAGGTTTCAGCAGTTCGCACCATTCTTTGTAGATTTCCTGCTCGATATCAAACGGCGCTCTGTTTACCCAGGAGAACGGGCTGTGCGCGATGAGCAGACGGGTTTTGACGTCGGGTGCTGCATATTCGGTCTTAGCGTTAGCGAGAACCGAGCGGATGAACGCCGTTTCGCGTTTACGCAGTTGATGACAGCACACGGTATAGCCGTATTCCTCGTGGTCGTCCGCTTTGTCTTCGCCGCCATCCAGCAACATACCCCAGATACTGCCCAAACGGAACGTGTAGTAGGTGCAACCGTTTTGAGCAGGGGTATATTCGGCGAATTTTTCCGCGAAGTTACCGCGCAGATCGTGGTTGCCGCGCGAGAACACACAAGGCTTATGACCGCCGGTCAGACGATCGGCAAGGATGTAAATATTATCAAATTTGGACGGATCACCGCTGTGATCCAGCACGTCGCCGTTGAAAATGAGAAAATCGATATCGCCAAACGTCTGCGCCGCTTTCACGGGTTCGTCAATGCGGTTGTGCGCATCCGAAATGTGATATGCGCGCGCACCGCTTTGCGGCACGGGGGAGAACGAGAACACCGTTTCGATCACGGGCTCGGTTTCGGTGAAATACGGTTTGCGTTCGATGAGCGGTCGGATGCAAACTGTGTATTCCTTCGCTGTGTCCAACGCTTGCATCGGCACAACTACGCGGTGCAGGTCGGAGAGCGATTTCATGATGCCGTTGGACTCATCAAAATATTCTTCACCCTGCACCCTCAACCAAAACAGGCAAGGTGCGGTGGTGGGGGCTAAAATCTGATAGGTCTCGCCGACTGCAAATACGGCAGGTGCGGTTTTCAGCATATGACATCCTCCTGTTTGATCAACGTGTATTATCACGATGTAAAAAAGCGACAATGACAGATGTGATTGTCGCTTTTTACTGTTTTATTTTTTACTGTAATGTTTCTCCAGCATATTGCGCAACACTTTGATGGCAAATGCGGCGGTTTCCACCATCAACTCAGGACCGAACCACGCAAGGTTCAATTCCATATTGTAAATGCCGTTATAGCCGATCTCATCCAACGCGTCCAGCACGTCTTCCCAGTTGATAGAGCCGGTAAGCGGCATTTTATGTTGGTCGAGCAGGGTGTTGTTATCGTTGAGATGCAACGCCTTGATGTTAGAGCCGAGCATACGGATAGCGTCTTCAGCAAGCGGATTGTTGTTGAAGCGTGTTGCTTTGTTGCAATGTCCCGTATCCATACACATTACGAAATAGTCTTTGAAATCTTCCACAGCGCAGACGCGATGGTAGGATTTGAGGAACTCGTCGATGTCGCCGAAAAAGTCAACACATCCGAAGTTCGGCGCATCGCCAAAGGTCTCGGTGGCGATTTTGATGCCATACTGCTTGGCGAACGGAATGACACTGGTAAACCATTTAAAGTTGAGATCACGCATCATCTGCGGATCGGCATCCGGACCAAAATGAATGGTGGAAATAGCGTGCATAATACAGACGGGTGCGCCGAGCGTTTTTGCCACCAGGCAGTCGCGGCGTGCGTTTTCAACCACCGCGGAATTCCATTCGGGATCACCGGTGAAACCGGTGATGCGACCGTGGGTTTGTCCGATGATCAAGCCCAGTTCATCTGCACGGTTTTTAATAGCGGTAAAATATTCGACGATCTCTTCATCGCTTTTGCTGAAAATGGAGTTGGGATTGCGGTAATCAAACTGATCGCCGCAGGTGTCAAAATCGATGGCGTCTGCGCCGATTTCGGCGGCAATTTCAACAGCGCGCATATCGCCGTATGTTTTTTGCAGTCGACCGATCGAAAAACTGATTTTCTTATCACACATGGTTTATCCGCTCCTTTGTATGTTCTGGTTTCATCATATCACTGACGGTATCGCAATGCAAGCAAAATTACTATGCAGAACTGTCTTTTTTCGCATAAAGGAATGACTGTCACACGCGATGCGGAAAGCACCGTAAAATTCTTTTTTGTTGCAAATTCATTGCACATAGGCTAGAATAGAAACAGAAACGGAGGCTTTGATATGAATACATTGGAAACCATCAAAAGCAGAAGAAGCACCAAGAATTTCAAATCGGACCCTGTTCCCGAAGAAATCTTGGAACAGATTATTGAAGCGGGCACCTGGGCGCCTACCGGTAAAAACAGACAAGCCCCCATTATCATCGCCGTTACCGACAAACAAACGCGCGATATGCTGTCCCGTATGAATGCAGAAGTGTTGGGGGCAGACATTGACCCGTTTTACGGCGCGCCGGTCGTGCTTGTAGTGCTGTCCAACAAGGAGGTCAACACCTATGTGTATGACGGCAGTCTGGTGATGGGCAATCTGATGCTTGCCGCTGAGGCACTCGGCGTGGGCAGTTGTTGGATTCACCGCGCCAAAGAAGTGTTTGAACGCGAAGAAGGCAAAGCGCTTTTGAAATCTCTGGGCATTGAGGGAGAGTATGAAGGGATCGGACACTGTGTGATCGGATATCCGAATGGTGAGCCCCGTCCCGCACCTGTCATCAAAGAGAATTATGTCTACTATGTGAAATAAAAAACAGCTTCGGAGAAATATCCGAAGCTGTTTTTTTTATTTGCTTTTCAGCATCCGCAGGGCGTTGGCAACAGCGACTACCGATACACCGACATCCGCGATGACAGCCGCCCACATACCAACCAGGCCCAACGCGCTGAGTATCAGCACGCCGATCTTGACGGTCAGTGCGAACACCACGTTTTGCCGCACGATGCGACGGGTCTTGCGTGCGATTGAAATGGCGGTGAGCAGTTTTCGCGGTTCATCGGTCATCAACACGACGTCGGCGGCTTCAATGGCGGCATCACTGCCGCTGCCGCCCATGGCGACACCGACATCCGCTCTGGCGAGCACGGGCGCATCATTGATGCCGTCCCCCACAAACAGCAAACTGCCGTTGTCTGAACGCTGCTTTAATAACGTTTCCACCTGCGCCACCTTGTCGGCAGGCAACAATTCACTGTACACCGTATCCACGCCAAGCGATGTGGCGATCGCTTCACCTGCGAGGTGCGTATCTCCCGTGAGCATCACGGTGCGTATACGCGCGCTTTTAAGCGCGGAAACGGTAGGTTTGGCATCCGCCTTCAACGTGTCGCACACGTGGATACAACCGCTGTATACGCCGTTTATCGCCACAAAAGCGGTAGTGCCGATCAATGCCGCGTCGGGAGTGGGAATATCGGCTGTTTTCATCAGAGCGGCATTGCCGACCAATACCGTGTGTCCGTTTACCACGGCGGTAACACCATAGCCTGCTTTCTCGGTGATATCACTGATGACAGTGCGGTCGATTTCTTTGCCGTACGCCTCACACAGCGAGTGTGCAATAGGGTGGGAGGAACAGCACTCCGCATGCGCGGCGTAGTATAACAATTCTTCTTTTGTAACACCGACTGCTTGTATATCCTGCACGGTGAAAGTGCCGTGGGTCAAAGTGCCGGTCTTATCAAACACAACGGTTTTCACGCGTGCCAACGTTTCGACGTAGTTACCGCCTTTGAACAAGATACCTTGTTTGGAAGCGCCGCCGATACCACCGAAAAAGGTGAGTGGCACCGAAATGACCAGTGCACACGGGCAGGAAACCATCAGGAAGGTGAGCGCACGATACAGCCACTCGGCGAACGCTTGGTTTGCAAACAGCAAAGGCGGAAATATCGCCAGAATGACCGCCGCAATCACCACGATAGGGGTGTACACAGCGGCAAATCTGGTGATAAAGGTTTCCGCTTTGGCTTTTTTGCAAGCGGCGTTTTCCACCAGTTCCAACACCTTGCTGACGGTGGATTCTCCGAACGGTTTGGTAACGCGCACGGTGAGCACGCCCGACAGATTGATACAACCGCTGAGAACGGTATCTCCTTCGTTCACCGATCGCGGCATGGACTCGCCTGTGAGAGCGGCGGTATCAATGTCAGAACGACCGTCTTCCACCACGCCGTCCAACGGGATCTTTTCTCCCGGCGCTACGCGGATGCGATCGTTCACGTTCACCTCTTGCGGCGCAACGCAAAGCGCAGTTCCGTCCGCTTGCAACAGCGTTGCGTGATCGGGGCGAATGTCCATCAAAGCGGCGATGGAACGACGGGAACGGCGCACTGCATACTGTTCAAACATTTCGCCGATCGCGTACAACAGCATCACCGCAACCGCTTCGGTGTATTCACCCAGTGCAAACGCGCCGACGGTTGCGAGTGCCATCAAAAAGTTTTCATCAAACACTTCCAGATGAAAAATGCCTTGCACTGCTTCCCACAAAACACCGTATCCAACCGTAAGATAGGCGGCGACAAAGAGAGAAAGTCGCACCCAAAACAGGGTGGACGGTATCAACAATGCCGTGATCAACAAAACAGCGCTGATACAAATTTGAATACTTTTTTGTTTCATAGACAACCTCAAATGCGGGTCAGTTTGGCGGTTTTCTCGAATTTGACAACCTCTTTTTCCACCGCAGCGAGCACCGCCGCTTCATTCTCATCCGCGCATTCCAAAAACAGCTTTTCAGCGAAGAAATTGATAATGGCGCTGTCTACCCCTTTGATCTTTTGCAGTTTGCGCTCCAGTTTTGCCGCGCAGGCAGGGCAGTCAATGCCGGTCAGTTTACACATAATATCCATAAGAGCAACTCCTTTATTGATGTTCGGTGTGGTGCAGACCCGCTTCGATCATCTGTCGCACGTGGTCGTCATCCAACGTATAATATACACTTTTACCGTCTTTGCGGCACTTCACCAAACGCGCTTCACGCAACGTGCTGAGTTGATGTGAAACAGCAGACTTGGTCATACCGAGGATGTTGGCAATATCGCACACGCACAACTCTCCTTGATCCAGCGCCCACAGGATGCGCATACGGGTGGGATCACCCAACACCTTGAAAAAGGTGGCAACCTGCGCGTACACGGAATCATCCAGCATATTTCCGCGCACAGCGTCCACTGCTTCTTTATGCACTGCATTGCAATCGCAGACAAACAGATTTTTAGCCATAGCAACCTCCATACAGTTGAATATCTGTTCAACTGTATATAGTATAGTTGAATAATCACTCAACTGTCAAGAGGTTTATAAAAAAAATGGGAGATGAAACGGATGTTTCATCTCGGATATATGTTATCAGTCTTCGTCGGGGCGATCCCAGTTGTGCCACACGTTTTGCACGTCATCGTTGTCCTCGAGCATATCCAGCAGTTTTTCCATTTTTTCTGCCGCGGCAGGATCGTCAATGGCGGACAGCACGTCAGGTACCATTTCCACTTCGGCGGAAACGAAGGTATAGCCTTTGGCTTCCAGATCATCACGCACAGCGGAGAAATCTTCGGGTTCGGTCTGGATTTCGAACACGTCGCCGTCGGTGTTGAAGTCGGATGCGCCTGCTTCGAGAGCGGCTTCCATCACGGTATCTTCATCCAGATCTTCCGCTTCGATCGCGAGCACGCCTTTTTTGTTAAACATAAAGGACACGCAACCGGTCTGACCCAGATTGCCGCCGCATTTGTCAAAGTAGTGGCGCATTTCGCCGGCGGTACGGTTACGGTTATCGGTCAGGGTTTCTACGATGACCGCGATGCCGCAAGGACCGTAGCCCTCGTACTGCAGCGCTTCATACGAATCCGCGTTGCCTTCACCTGCCGCTTTCTTGATGATGCGGTCGATGTTATCGTTGGGCACGTTGTTCGCTTTTGCTTTTGCGATCGCGTCTCTCAATTTGGAGTTGGAAGCAGGATCGGCACTGCCGCCCTCTTTCACCGCCACAGAGATCTCGCGACCGATTTTGGTGAAGATCTTGGCTTTCTGACCGTCAGTCTTCTCTTTTTTACGCTTAATATTGTTCCATTTGGAATGTCCGGACATATAAAATACTCCTTTTATATCAAATCACGGCGATTATTGTATCACAGTTTTTGTATCCTTGCAAGTGTTATCTGCGACCTGCCACGCAATAGCCGCGACCAGCAACAAGATACCAATTACAAAGAAAATGGTCATAACCGTAAACACGCCGTCCAGCATACAATCTGCCATCGTCAAGACGTACTCTCTGAGCAGGCCTTCTCCCAAACTGATGCGTTGCAACAGAGGGGTGCGATGCAAAAACGCGGCGAGCAAGAACAACGCAGAAGAGGGGATGAACACACATCCTGCCACAGTGCGCAATGCGCCGCCTTTGCGTTCGCGCCGACAGAAGAACACAGCCACACCCAGCAACACGGTCAAGCATACAAACGGGATGGTCAGTCGTTTTACCAATCGGACAAGAGAATATGCAGTCTGCAGACGCGGCACGGCTTCGGTAATCTTGCCGTACAACGTTTGCGGAAAGAAGAGGACACCGTCATTGACCGCTTTCATCAGGTCTGCGTATGCGTCCGCACGGTCTTTGTCCAGTTCTTCCGTGTTTGCACCGTATTGCTCGGCGGTGATACTGTCGCACACCAACTGATAAACGGCATCAGACGTGATGGCAATATCCGAACGAATCTCTTTGCCTTCCAGCAATCCTTCGGTTACCGAACGGGAATGGTCGGACAGGGATTGGCGGATGGTATCCGTGGGAATCGCTTGTATAACAGCATCTGCATCCACTGCGATGACACCGCTCAATCCGTTCAGATTGTTTCGGATGCTCTGTTGGGACAGGTTGTAAAAAGCATCGGTTTCCAATCGTTTTTGCACGGTATTGACGTTAAAAACTGCCAACAGGGTCGCACAGGCGATACTGCAAAGCAATGCAATCACCAGCAGAGCGGAGAGTACATAAAACAGCACGTTTTTCTTCATCTGAAATCCACCCCCGACACTTTACTGCAACGCAAGCCGATGCGTTGACGGCGGTATCCGAGACCGCGCGGATAGCAGGTGTATAATAACAACTGTTCCTCCTCGGACGGGTCCAGCACAACATAGTTGTCATCCGACTCAAAGATGAAGATTTCGTCCACACGGTACACGTATTCACCGTAAACGGTATGCACGCGAACGGTATAGCCGACTTCCACGTCTTCCAGACAATAAAAAGCCATATTACAGTGGGCGGACATCACGATCTTGCCGCCTTCACCACAAAAATCCGAGCCGTAATATTTTCCGACCCCTTTTTTGAGAATACTCTCGTCGTCTCCCACGTACACTTTAGCACCATTGAAGGACGCATCCGGAAGTTCATCAATGGACAAGGTTGCCCACTGATCGCCCCAGGTCAAAACGGGGAATTCCGAAAGCGGAACCGTGTTGGCATCAAAGGTAATGGTGTCTACCTGCTCATCATCGGTTTGTTCGATGGTGAGCGGCGCGTTGAACAACGCGGCGAGCGGTGAATTCTCGATGGCTTGTTTTAAATAAGAAGCGCCGATAAACGCAAAACAGCCAAATGCCAAAAAGGTCAAAAGATAAGGTAAGGCAAGCAGAAGAATCTGCTTGCCTACCGTTTTTACAGCTTTTAAGTTAGGGGCCTTCATACGTTTGCCTTGCGGTTTTTAGCGGAAAGCACAACCGCGCCTGCGAGCAACACAGTGCCCAGAGCCATCAAGGTAACGTACAGAGCGGTCTGATCAGCACCGGTCTTTTTGACTACGTCGCCATCAAAAGAGTAGATGAGTTTGTTGTTAGCATCATACACTTTGAACACGATGTCTCTTGCGTGTTTCGGGTCAGCACTGGGAACGAAGGTGTAGGTCAGATCGAGGACTTCACACGCTTCATCGATGAGAGCCATCACCGACTCGATTTCTGCTTGGGTATAATCGTGAGCAGAACCGTGTTTGCCATCCAGTTTGAGAGCGGCAAAACGCTCCGCGATCGCATACAACTCGTTGAGCTGTTCATCGGTCGCGTTGATGGTGCGAGAAAGGTTCTTGATATCACCGGAGATGTATTTGTAGATCGGCGAAGTGCTGACCACTTTAATGATATCCTCTTTGGTGTACTGTTCCGCACTGGCGGTCATGGTGCCGGCGAACACGCCGAGCAAAAGCAGCATAGTCAATAAAACAGAAAGAAGTTTTTTCATGATTCTGCCTTCCTTTACAAAGTAGTCTTTTTTATATAGTATCACGCTTCTTTGTAAAAATCAACACATTTTATATAAAACTCAAAATGCGATGAAGTTTTACAGTTTATTTGCGCAGAACCGTTTTACCGTTCAAGTAATTTTCATACTGTTCAACAGCAAAACTCACATCTGCGGTTTTGACGAGATACTCTTCGCCGTGGCTGAGCACAGCGGCGCAAACACTACTGCTGATTTCATAGAACTGAACCGTCAGAACCGGCTGGGTATCGTCAATGCGATAGAGGGTCAGTTCCATTTTGAGGGGAAGTCCCTTGGTATCCTGCGACAACGCATCATACCGTTCAATCGCCATCAGGTTGTTGACCAAATAGCGGAAATCCATGGTATCGTAGGTCTTCTCACCGGCAGTAACCGTCATATTCTTCTCCACGTCATCCACGTTGGCGATGTGGGACAATTCGAACATGGTGTTGCTGTCAGCGGTTTTGATGCCGACCTTTGAGAGTTTCGTGATATCCTCAAGGAACAACAAAGAATCCGCAAACTGGTTATACTGCAAGGTGGCAAGCGGAAGATCGGCGACAGCCACCAGATAGATGATCGGACGATCGTCTATCATCACGTAGTAATAATCGCTGTCCGCCTCGGTGATATACAGCGTATGGGTTTCCAGATCCTCGTGAGAGGTTGTGGCCTCAACGTTGCCGTCTGCACCGGTTTTGGAAACGGTGGTGCGCTTGGACAAGGTGAATTCCATCACCGAATATGGATTGTCAAATCCGTACTTTTTCTTATCTTCGTCGGTCGGATCTACCGCGATAACGGTAGTAGCGGACAGATAGGTAAACGCATCAAGTTGGGTGTCATAATTGCTGTTCGCACCCTTGAGGAACGGTTTTGTGATGATATAGTTGTAATAAATATATGCATCGCTGTCTTCAGAGGTTACAAGGCGGAAAGAAAACTCTTTGTTATCACGCAAAGAACCGCTCAAAGACATTTCGCGCAGTACCACTTCGGTAGCACCTTCAGAGGCTGCTTCCACGTCAGGTGCGGTGAATACGGACGTGCTCACAAAACTGAATTTGCTTTGCATCAGCGCATCCACCTGATCAACACCGAGCAGATATATATGGTTGCTGCCGGCTTCCACCATATAGCAACCGGTCTGGTCGGGCGCCAAATCGCCGATATGCCAAACTTTTTGGGTGTTGTCGCTGTAATTGACGGTTACGATCAAGGTGGGATCATCCAAACCGAAGTCCGCCAAATTTTCCTGCACGCCGATTTCATCAATGGCGATGGTGCGCAACAGCACGCTGATGAGAGAGCCCATATTGATGTTGTGCACGGTAACATCCTCAAACTCCTTGACGTACAGAGCACCGTCTTTGTTGACGATCTCCACCGTTCCGTCATCCTGTTTTAAGGTAACGGAGGTGATCAGATCGGTCTTGTTGGTGGTCAGGTTGAGGAAGGTGATGCCACTCGACTGCGTGGTATCACCGGCGGAGGTGGTTGTGGTAGTGGTTTGTGCGCCGGTTTTATCCAACAAGACGACCGCAGTGTCGATCACCTTGTTGGGATCGACAGGCGCTTGATAGGGGAACACAAACACCAACAACACGAGCGCGGCAACCAGCAGAATGGTTGCACCGACAGCGGTGAGCACCAACGTGAGTTTGGTCGAACGCTTAAGCTCTTTTTTGGTATATATTTCGGGGTTTTCAAACGCGGCATACGGATCTTCGACAACAGCGGTGTCATCGGATTCCTCCGACTGCAACTGTTCCGCGTCAAGGATCTCTTCCACGTCTTTGTTGGGGTTTTCGAGACTCATAAGTGCCTCCTTCTGAGGAAGACCACCAAACCGATGATCAGCAGGGTGAGCGGCAGGACGATGGTGAACAAACCAAGGCCAATAATCAACTGTGCACCCACCGAGAAGGTAACGGTATCTTCCACCAGGGATTTGGCAGAAATGTTAACGGTGTTGGTAACGCCGGACATACCAACCATGCTGTCTAATAACAGGCTTTCGTTCTGGTTGGTGGCAAGAACGGTGTTGGCGGAATAGGTGATCTGTGCACTACCGCAAACCGCTACTTTGGTGATGGCGCGCTCCTGCGTTGCATTCTGGAAACCGTCCATCACCGACACTGCCATACCGACAATCGTACCGTTGTAATCGGTGGGTTCGGCGGTCGAATCGGTGGAAGTAACCAGTTTGGCATCTTCCGAGAAGGTTACGAGGTTCACGCTGTATTCCACGGCGTTGTCGTCGCTTTCAGGATCGAGCAGCGGAATGATCTGACGGGTCTGACCGGCATACACTTCACCGCCGTAGCAGCTCTGGGTATATTCTTCGCTGACAGCCACTTCACCGAACACCAGGTAGTTTTCACCATAGCCGGACGTGTAGTTGGGGTTGGTTTCATACACGAGCTTGTCGCTCACTTCCAGATGGTAGTCGGTCTTGAGGAAGTCGTACAGCTTGTTGCCTTCTACGGGGGCGGAAGGATCGATGAATACCATCAGGTTGCGACCTTCTTTACCGTCGTTGTGCAACCAGGTGCGCAGACGTTCAACCGACTCATCGGTGTATTTCTGGGACGGTGCGGGAATGACCAGACAAACGGTGTTGGGATTGATTTCAGCACCTCTGGTGATGTTGACGCTTTCCACGTCATAACCGTTGAGGTTGTACAGGTTCTGGAGACCTTCGATCGCACTGCTGTCCTCTTCATAACCGGTCGCAAAGGTGATGACCGACGGGTTTTCACTCTGCACCGCTTTCAGATTAGTCGCAAGCGTTTGCTCAACCAGCGAATCGTAGCCGTAACCGCCGGTGCCGCTCATAGCGGCATTGTAGTCGGTAACGTTGATAGAGGCGAGGTCGGTAACGTTGACAACACGGCTCTGCTTGTCGCTGATAAACAGAATGTCGCCGTTCTCGATCGAACCGTCGTCTTTATGCACACTGTACAGGCTGACAGCGGTGGGATTGGTGTTCATATCGATGTAGGTAACCGTTACCTTGCCGTCGGTCAGCGTGTTGTACTGCTTGGTAGCGTTGTAGAACTCGGACAGGATGCTGGCGAGAGCGGTTTGACCCTGGTGCGCCATGTACGAGTCGGTGGATTGGATGTTGGAGAAAGTTTCCTCCGAAGCGAATACGATGATCTGCACGGGACGGGTGAGAGATTTCGCGATAGCGACACTTTCATCCGTCAGCGAGAACTGATTGTTCTTGGTCAAGTCCAAGGTGAGCGGAAAACGGTCTCCCAAAATAGAGAACACGACGTTGAACAGCAACGCAAACACGATCACGCCGATGGTGATGAGGGTTGCTATACGTCCGTGGCGCAGACGACGGATCATATCCGCAGAGCGCTCTTTTTTACCTTTGGCAGCGGCTTGTTCGGTGCCGACTTCATCGATTTCTTCCACTTCAACGATTTCCACTGCTTCTTCTGCAGCAGTTTCAAGTTTTTTATCCTTTTTCATAATACGGCACCTCCTTTTAGCTCCATCTCTTTCGATCCAGCGTACGAATGGTCAGGAAAATGAAAATCGCCTGCACGCTGAGGAAAAAGACGAGGTCATCATAGTTGATCAGACCGAGTGTGAAATTGTAATAACGGGTGTTAATGGACAGGAAGGCAACAACGGAGTTGATCCAGGACACGCCTTGGAAAATGGAACTCAAATTGTCCAGCAACATCAACATAAACGAAACGCCAAAGGTGCAAAGCGCGGCAATGAACTGGCTCTCGGTGAGCGAAGAAATCAACAAACCGATGGCGATAATCATACCACCCAGCATCAACATACCGACGTAGTTGCCGATGACAACCAGCCAATCGGGAGATACCTGGAACGCGATGATGATTGCAAACACCAGTGCGATGGACAGACCGATCGCAAACAGGGCGAGCGCTGCCAAGAACTTGCCGATGACGATGCCGGTCAGCGAGGTGGGCGCGGTGAACAGCGCCTGATCGGTCTTTTGACGTTTTTCTTCACTGAACAAACGCATGGTCAGTACCGGCAACACCAACATCAAGTTGATTTGATACATATTGTAGAACACATACGACAGCGAGGTAGAGCCGGCATACATATTGTACATAAAGAAGGCGTAACCTGCAAAAATGAACATGATGGCTAACACGACGTAGCCGACGGGGGAGGAGAAATAGGAACGGAATTCCCGTTTGAAGATAGCACTCATCTGCGGTTGCCTCCTTTCTTGGATTTCTTGGTATCTTTGTTTGCTTTGCCGTGCTTGTTGCCGGCAAAGTTTTCGTTTGTCAGGGACATAAAGATGTCTTCCAGAGATCTTTCCATCGAGTGAGAGGAAAGCAGAGCGAAGTTGCGGGACGCCAGACGCTCGAACAGCGTGTAGCGGATATCCGCACCCTCTTTCAATTCAATCGCAAAATCGGTAGTGCCGGCTTCACGGGTGGTGATGGGGCTGACCGATTTGACACCTTCGATACCGTGAATGAGTTTTTCCACTTCAAACGCAGGTCCTGCCACGCGCACCATCAGGCGGCGGTCGGAGGAGTGATTGCGAATGAGGTTTTCGGCGGTATCGTCCGCAACGATCTTGCCGTTGCTGATGATGACCAGACGATCGCAGATCGCCTGCACTTCAGGCAGAATGTGAGAGGACAGAATGATGGTGTGGCGTTTGCCGAGTGCTTTGATGAGCGAACGGATCTCGATGATCTGGGACGGGTCAAGACCGACGGTCGGTTCGTCCAGAACCAGCACAGGGGGGTTGCCGATGAGTGCCTGCGCCATGCCGACACGCTGTTTGTAACCTTTGGAAAGGTTTTTGATCAGTCTGCCATACACGTCTTCGATCTTCATGATGCGGCAGATCTCTGCGATATGTTCGGTACGCGGCAGTTTGCACTTTTTGAGATCGTACATGAAATCCAGATATTCACGCACGGTCATATCCATATACAGCGGCGGCAGTTCGGGCAGGTAGCCGATGTTTGCCTTTGCCGCATTGGGCTCTTTCAGGATGTCATAGCCACCGATGGAAACCGAGCCGTCGGTAGAAGACAGGTAACCTGTCAGAATATTCATGGTGGTGGATTTGCCGGCGCCGTTGGGACCGAGGAATCCGAGGATTTCTCCTTCTTTGACCTCAAAACTGATGTGGTCCACGGCACAGTGGGAACCGTACAGTTTGGTCAGGTTTTGCACCTTGATCATGTTGAATACTTCCTCCTATTAAAAAGGTATTAATATATACTTGAACGAACATAAGTATACAGATGGTTTGTGTCCGTTTGGTGTATTTCACCTTACAGAATTTTGTTCATGGTAAGGCCTGTAATCAGTTTGGGATAAAAATACGTGGACTTTTGCGGCATCTTTTCGCCTGCCGCCGCCACGTCGCGGATTTCGGACACACGAGTGGGGTTGAGCAGGAAGCAACAATTTGCATTGCCTGCCTTGACAGCCGCCACCGCTTCATCTGCCTCGCGCGTATAGGTGAGGTTTTTCTGGTTCGCCATATTTTCCTTATCAATGCCCAGCAGGCGCTCGAGAATGAGCGTGTGCAACACGGTAACGTCCAACTGGCGGGAAACCGCGGACAGTTCGGGCAACAACGCGTCCATCACGGCGGTGTCTTTGAGCGTCAGCACGATGGATTGCGTACCGTCAAAGAAGCCGAACGCTTTTTTCTCATTTGCATATGCGGCATCCAGACACGCTTGCACCTCTTCGAACGGCACAGTTTGCAGGTCAAAGTAGGTAGCGCAGTCGTCCAGCAGTTTTTCAGCGAAAAACTGCGGCAGATCACGCACGATGCGGTGGGTGGGGAACACCACCAAACCGGGATGGCTCATCTCCACCAACATCATCATACAAAAATCGGCATCCTGGGTGAAACGACCGTTGTTTTGCAGTTCTCTGCGGTAGTTGAGTGCAGTTTCATACCGATGATGACCGTCTGCGATATACAGTTTCAGATCGGCGAACGCGGCGGTAACCGCGGCGTTCAGTTCGGCATCGGTCAACGCCCACAAACGATGGGTCAGCCCATCGCCGTCGGTCATTTCGTGCACAAGCGTGGCTTTTTCAGTCAGTTGCATCACGTCGTGTATGGGGGAAGCAGGATCTTCCGCGCGGTACAGCGAATAGATGTTACTGAAATTGCAACCGGTCGCGTGCATCAGATTGAGGCGGTCGGTCTTGGCTTTGGACAAGGTGAATTCGTGCGGCAACACGATACCTTTTTCGAATTCTTCCAAATGCACTCTGCCGACCAGACCGGTGATATGCTTTTCACCGTTCACGTGGAACGTGATATCGTAAATGTAAAATGCAGGGGTATCATCCTGACGGAGCACACCGCTTTGAAGCCAGTCGGTGAGCGTCTGACCTGCTACGGTATACGGGTTTTCACCGTCGCGCGGCAGTTCCAAGCGGATGATATTGTTGGGATTTTCCGATAAAAAGTTTTGCCGTTGTTCTTCGGAAATGATGTCATACGGGGGACAGGTCAGCGCGGCAATGTCGCCTGCCTGCTTTGTGAACCGCAATGCGCGGTAGGGAACAACTTGTGCCATCCAATCGATCCTTTCAAAGGTTTAAGTTTCAGGGGTATCCGTTACGGGCGTTTGTGTGTCCGTGTCGGGTGTTTCGGGTTGCGGTTCCGCGTCGCTCACGTAGAGATACACGGTATCGCCCAAGGTGAGAGGCTGATCCTCGTGCAGAGGTTCAATTTTCTCTACCAACCCTTTTTCCATTTTGGAATCGGGCAGTTTCATCACTTCAAACCGCAGACCCATCTGTTCCAACAGCATAGACGCGTGTTCCTGTTTCCAACCTTTCAGATTGGGCAGGGTGATTTCTTCAGGACCTGCGCTGATCACCACTTTGATGGTAGAACCTTTACTCTGTGCAGAACCGGCTTCCAGATCCTGCGAGAGGATAGTGCCGCGCTTCTGGGTGCTGTATTCCTGATCCGCCACGTCGATGACAAATTCGCCTTGGCGAACCGCATCGCTGTTCAAGATCGCATCTTTTTCGGTGAACATATTTTTGCCGACCAACGACGGCACGGCAACGGGAATATCCACGCCGTTGTTTGTTGTGGTTGTAGTTTTGGTAGGCAGGGTAGTGGTGATGGTGGTCGGGGGAACATCCGACTGATCATCCGGCTCGTTGCCGCCTTGCGGGAACAACAAGCACAGCACGATACCTGCCAGCACCGCAAACACCACGAACACCGAAATGCCGATGTACAGCGGATAGCGGTTTTTCTTTTGCGTTTGCACGTCTTCTTGCGTTTCTTCCTCAACGTCTTCCAGCAATGCGCTGACCGCAGGTTCGCAGGAGAGTTGCGCGCGCAATTCTTCTACCGACTGCAAACGTTTTTGCTGATCGATCTGCAACGCGTTGAACAACGCAAGACCGACACCCTCGGGCAGTTCATCCGCCACTTCCGCAGGCAGGAACAAATCCTGAGAACCGCGTGCACGGCGAGGCGCCTCCGGCGGTACGTTGCCGGTGAGGGCGGTGAAGATGGTTGCCGCCAGACCGTATACGTCAGCAGGTGCACCGCACGGTTTGTTGGCGGTGTACTGCTCGGGTGCGGCAAAACCGGGAGAGAAGCGCGGTTTGATGGCCGTGCCGCCACGGCGCGCTTCAGCAATCGCGAAACTGCGCAACCGCAGTTTTCCTTCGTTGTCCACCAAAATGGTTTCGGGGCTGATGGCGAGGTGGTATACACCTGCTTGATGCAACGCGGTCAACGAGGCGGTGAGTTGCATAAACAGCGGACGCACTTCGGTCCACGGCATACGGCCGCCTCTTGCTTTGAGCTCACGGGACAGTGAGCGACCCTCGCAATAATCGTAGATGGCATACACCGTGTCATTGGCGGTGAAAATGTCGTACAGCGGTAACAAAGCGGGCAGTTCCTTGAGTTTGGCAAGGGCGCGCGCGTTCGTATAAAAACTTTCGCGGCAACTGTCAAAACTGCTTTCTTTACCTGCGACGGGCACAACGCTGTTCAGTGCGGTGCGTTCGCAGAAATCTGCAGGGAAATATTCGCGTACGTATACAGGACATTTGAGCATCTTGTCATATCCCATATAGATACAAGCATCGCCGTAAGAGCCGAGCGCACGACCCACTACGTAATGATCCTGTAACATCGTGCCGGCGGGCAGGTATCCTGCAGGATTTTGCCGTCCGACCGTGTATTTACAATGCGGACACGTTGCATCCTCTTCGGCCAGCGGTCGCATACAACTCATACACAATTTCAAATCGTCCATGAAGCCATCTCCTTCTGTTAGATATGCGCCATTTCACGCGCACGTTTTTGCTGTCTGATATCTTTTCCCACGAACAACAGCGGCTCAAAAGCGCCGGTGATACGGGAGGTGATCTGGTCGCCGTATCGTTGTTGCAATCCTTCTTGGGTCAGATTGGTGCTGATGATGGTCGGCAGACCGTCCAACATACGGGTGTTGATGATGTTATACAATGCGGCGTTGGTGAAAGTGGTATCAAATTCAGTGCCCAAATCATCCAGCACCAGCAAATCGCACTGTAACGCGATGCCCTCGGTGTCGCCTGCTTGTTTGCCGAAATGTTCGCGTTCCAAATTGCTGAACAGTTTGCCTGCAGGTTGATACAATACCGAAAACCCTTTTGCGGCAACCGCGGCGGCAACGGCAAGAGAAACGTGGGTCTTACCCGTGCCTGTCGGTCCGCGCAGTAACAAGGACGGCAACGACGTATCAAAATTCTCCGCATACAGTTTACAATACTCAAATACGCGGCGCATTCTTTCGCGTGCGGACATGCCGCGGCCGTCGGCGGTATCTTCGTAGAACGAAACGTCCAGATCTTCAAAGCGGGTGGGGGTAGCCATCAAACCTTTGCAGATCTGTTTGGCAGACAATTCCTGTAACAGTTTGGACAAGCAACCGCACACTTCGCCGTGGGCGTAACCGCTGTCCTGACACAAAGGACAGGTATACTGCGGATCAAAATTCACGTTTTGACAACCGCTTTGTTTCAAGATATTCGCCATCTCCGCTTGTAAAGCGAGGTTTTCATCCTGAATGGCTTTGACGGCGGCATCGATGTCGCCTCCTGACAGAATGGCACGGGACAGTTTTGCACCCGTATCCGCCAACTGTTCTTCAATCTCACGCAGGCGGGGATGCTGTGCGATCATATCACGGCGCAGGGCTTCTGCATCCGCCACAGCGCGTGCGTGTCTTTCTTCGATTTGTTGCATTGCCAGATTGTACGTTTCACGTGTGTATCCCACAGCAGATCACCCCTTTCCTTTCGTGATGGGTAAGGAGGGTACATAGTCCTCCAACATTTTTTCGTAAGCAGGCAGATCGAGAGACGTTTTCTCCTGCTTACCGCGGCGCTTGGCAACGGTGTTTTTCTCAAAGGTTGCGGCAGCGGCGGTAATGTCGCGGACGCCTGCCTCATACCAGCCTGCCAGAATGCTGTTTGCATACGGAACTTGCGGCTTGGTGGTCTTGGCGGCTTGTTCCAGCGCCAGACGAATGACCTCATCGGGCATATTCCAGATATGTATCCACGTATGCGCCATACCGCGCTGACGATAGTCCAGCGCTCTGGCTTTGCCGGTCATTTGTTGCACCTTCAAAGCCGCGGCGTCCATTTCTTCCAACAACCGCAGGTTTTCCTCTGCGGCGGCAAAGGTGGTGATACCGCTGTCCTGCCAGCCGAGCACCACTTTTTCTACGTATCGCATATTGCCGCTGCCTCTGGAGACGGCATAGCCGATCGCCATCAAGATGACCGAAGCCGGCATGCCGGCGGTATCGTACAAGTACAACAGCGTTTCCATATCGCCGTGCGAAATGGGTCTGCCGAATCGTGCGGAAGCATCGTGCAGCAGTTGTGAAAATTCACCGTCCGCTTGTTGCTTTTGGATGACGTCTTTCATCTGCGGCTTGGTGGGCATCGGACGTGCGACGAGGGTTGGTTCAACCGTTTCGCTGACAGCGACGGGTTGTGTTTCCGTCTGTACGGGCACGATGCCGTCGGACAACAGCACGCCGTGTTCGATCCAATACAGCGTGGCTTCTTCCACCGCATCCACCGTTTTACGCAAGGCGTTTGCGGCGGCTACAACATCACAAGAGTTTGCCGCAAACCAAAGCAACACCTTCAACTGCAGGGGGCTTGCCATGGCAATATGTTGATTGATGACCGATTTGGATAAGATGCACATATCCTGCGGCAGAACCGCGTTCCATTGTAATGCCATAGCGACACCTCCTTACATCTGTTAAATGGGCAAAAATATACACTTAATCATACCACTTTTCATTTTTCTTTGCAAGAGGAAAATATATGTTTCTTTAATAAAAATATTTACATTATACGTGAAAAAGGGTAGCAATTTTGGCAAAACAATGGTACACTTTTCATAATACGATGAGAGGAGGCAAATGGAATGTACGGTATTTACATACATATCCCTTTTTGCGCCTCCAAATGCCCCTATTGCGACTTTTATTCTTTGGCAGGTGCAAGCGACGAGCTGAAAGATGCGTATGTTGCCGCATTGATGCGCGAGATGCACCGTGTGCAGGACGTGCAGGCGGATACGCTGTACTTTGGCGGCGGCACACCTGCCATGCTCGGTGGTGAACGATTGGCGCGGTTGGTGCGCTTTGCGCGTGAGCAATTTGATATGCCCTCTCACGCGGAGATCACGCTGGAAGCCAATCCTGCAGATCATCTGCGAGAAACGTTTTTGCAGTTTGCGGATGCGGGCGGCAATCGCTTATCTTTGGGTATGCAGTCTTCCGATGCACAGATTTTGCGCGTGCTGGGCAGACGACACACGCCGTCGGATGTGGCGCGAACGGTATCGGATGCACAATCGGTGGGCATTCACAATATTTCGCTGGATATGATGTTGGCAGTTCCGAGCCAAACGGTACAGCACATAGAGAGGGATGCCAAAGTGTGCGTCGATCTGGGCGTGCATCACGTGTCGGCATATTTGTTGAAGCTGGAAGAAGGCACTCCGTTTTTTATGCAAAAAGCGCAACTGGACTTGCCGGATGAAGATACTGCCGCGGAATTGTATTTGGCGGCGGCAGAAGCGCTGGAAACGCACGGATATGCGCAGTACGAGATCTCCAATTTTTCTCACGAGGGAATGGAAAGCCGCCACAACCTGAAATACTGGGACGGCGCGCCGTATCTGGGATTCGGCCCTGCCGCCCACTCGTTTGCAAACGGCGAGCGGTACGCATATCCCAGGGATATCGAAGCATTTATCCGCGGCAATGCGCCCATCAAAGAAGAGGGCGCTGATTTGGCGGCAGGAGACGTTCGGGAATACGCAATGTTGCGTTTGCGCCTCACTGCAGGATTGCAGGAACGTGCGTTTTGGGAACGATTTGGAAAACCGTTGCCCACTGCGTGGCGAGAAGCGGCAAAGCGATTGCCCGATGCGCTGGTACGGGTGGATGAACACGGCATCCGATTCACCAAAGAAGGCTTTTTGGTGTCCAATACACTCATCGCACACATACTGAATTTATGATTTGTTCATACACAGCGGTGTTTTTTTCGATATACTGGTAGCAACCAAAGGAGGTTTTTAGGATGTCTATGTTAAAAATCATGGTTGTGGACGATGACCGCAACATCTGCGAATTGTTGCGGTTATATTTGGAAAAAGAAGGCTATGAAACGCTGATTGCCGAAAACGGTATGAGCGCGTTATCGTTGTTTGAAGCGGAACAGCCCGATCTCATTTTGTTGGACGTGATGATGCCGCAACTGGACGGTTGGCAGGTGTGTCGCGAACTGCGCAAAACTTCGGACGTGCCGATCATTATGCTCACCGCCAAAGGTGAAGTATTCGACAAGGTACTTGGTTTGGAACTGGGTGCTGACGATTACGTGGTAAAACCCTTTGAAACCAAAGAAGTGATGGCGCGTATCAAAGCCGTGTTGCGCCGCAGCGGCGCCCAGGGACACAAAAAAATGCGCGAATTGCGCTTTGACAAACTCACCATCAATATGGAAACGTTTGAAATGCGCGTGGACGGCAAAGTGGTGGATACACCGCCCAAAGAAATGGAGCTCATCTACCATTTGGCGTCCAATCCTAACCGCGTGTACACACGTGATCAACTGTTGGACGAAGTATGGGGATTTGAGTATTACGGCGACAGTCGCACCGTGGACGTGCACGTCAAGCGACTGCGCGAAAAACTGGACGGTATCTCACCGCAATGGACGCTGAAAACGGTGTGGGGTGTCGGCTATAAATTTGAGGTCAAAGAAGATTTCAAAGGGGATTAACACCGTATGTTCAAAAGTATTTTTTCAAAATATTTTACGGTTATTTCCGTGATTATAACGGTCAGTTTTCTGGCGATGCAGGGCGCGCAGTTGTTTTTGACCGCGCGGTATTGGCTGGATGAAAAGCACACCGTTCTGGAAGATCGCGCCATCACTATTGCCGAGCATACCGCCGACAACGCAGTGCCGCTTGTGAATGAGCACGGCGAGCGGATATATCGCATCAGTAAAAGCGAACTGACCCCGTTTGTCAAACTGCTGACGGTTACGTTGGACAGCACCGTGGTGATCTCGGATGCAGATGCATCGGTGCTGCTGATGTGCGATGAGGACGGCGATGAAATATCCATTGATCACGTGGTAACGCTGGACGGTTTGCAGTCTACCGACAGCAACACGTTTTACGGTGTGAGCACGTTGAACGGCTTGTATGGCGACCGTCAGTATACGGCAGGTGTGCCGATTATGAAAGGCGATACGCTGATCGGATACGTGTTCGTATCCACCCCTGCCGCAGGTTTGTGGCAGTACGTTCGCAGTAACCTGCAAATTTCTCTGGTGGCGGCGCTCAGCGTGTTGACCCTTACGTTTGTGGCGCTGTACGTGATGACCGACCGTTTGGTGCGACCGCTTCGCGCAATGGCGGCGGCGACCAGAAGCTTTGCAGAAGGTGATTTCAGTTGCCGTGTGAAAGTGTCCGGCAAAGATGAAACGGCGGAACTGGCCGCCGCGCTCAATTCGATGGCATTGTCCTTATCGTCAGTAGAAAATATGCGTCGCAGTTTCGTTGCCAACGTGTCCCACGAACTGCGCACCCCGATGACCACCATTGCAGGGTTCATCGACGGCATTCTGGACGGCACTATCCCTGAGGAGAAACGCACGCACTACCTGCAGATCGTAACCGATGAGGTCAAACGGCTGTCTCGTTTGGTGAAATCCATGTTGGCGTTATCCCGTATCGACAGCGGTGAGCTAAAACTCAACACGGTGGAGTTTGATATAACGTCGCTGACAGGTCAAACGCTGTTGTTGTTTGAAAAACGCATTGAAGAAAAACACATCGTCATTGAGGGCTTGGAAGATGCCGCCCCCATGCAGGTGCGCGGAGACTTTGACTTAATCGGTCAAGTGTTGTATAATCTGTTGGATAACGCCGTGAAATTCACGAATGACAGCGGTACGATCTGCATACGATTGCACAGCGAAAACGGTCGTGCGGTTTGCAGTATCCGCAACACGGGCGAGGGAATCCCCTCTGAAGAAATGCCGCGTATTTTCGAGCGGTTTTACAAGAGCGATCGCTCGCGTGGTCTGGATAAAACGGGGGTTGGCCTTGGCTTGTACATCGTACAAACGGTCGTCGGCTTGCACAAAGGAGAAATCGTGGTGCGTTCCGAACAAGGGGAGTACACCGAGTTCAGTTTTTGGTTACCGTTATAATTTCTCAAGAAAAACAAATCTTTTTCAACAAAAATACACAAATGCGTGTTATACTGATACCATCGCAAAAGCATTTCCAACGATGAAAGGTCGTGTGATAGATGTCCGATTGGTTTAAAGACCAAGAACAACAAACAGAAGAAACGGCACAGACGCCCGTGGTAGAGGAGACGAATGAACCGCCCGTACCGCCGACGGAAGAGCCGACCCCGATTGTCGAACAGCCTGTGCAACCCGAACAACCTGCACAGCCTGCTGAGCCCGAAACGCCTGCTGCTCCTGAGACTCCTGCGGTGGATTGGCGTGCTAATCCGTATACCACTCCCACTCAGCCCTCGTATGAGAGCGGTTGGTATCGCAGCGGTCCGATGTCGCAACCGCAGCCACAATACACACAGCCAACTCCGCCCACGCCACCGCAAAAACGCCACAGCGTTGCGGTCGTGTTGCTGTCCATTGTCGCTGTGTTGGCGATTTTGGCGATGGCAGGCACGTTGGTGTTGGTGAAGTTTGGCTATCTGGATGAAGAACCGTTGCCGCAGGTGGATGAGCAGGACGAGATCATCAACGACGATGCGCCTGCGCTGAACATCACCGACTGGGCAGACGATGACGGCGGCTTGTCCGCTACCGAGATCATCGATAAAAATCTGGATAGCACGGTGGTTATCAACGTCTATCAGATGCAAGTGCCCGGTAACGGCTATTCGTTCGGGTTTGGTCAGGAAACGCTGACCCAGGTAGGCGAGGCGACCGGCATCGTATACGATCCGAGCGGATACATCATCACCAACTGGCACGTTGTGATCAACGAAAGCACAGGTGAAGAATACGATCGTGTTGACGTGGTGTTGCACGACGGAACGGTGTATGAAGGCGCACAGGTACTGGGCGCTGACCAGTCTACCGACCTTGCGGTCATCAAGGTGGACGGCGAAAATATGGCGGTTGCCGAGTTCGGTGATTCGTCTCAACTGGTGATGGGATCCAGAGTGGTAACGCTTGGCAATGCAGGCGGTCTGCAATGGTCCGCAAGTCAGGGTATCATCTCCGGTTTGGCGCGCGACGTGTATGAAGACACGGGATATTCTATCAAATGTCTGCAGACCGATGCCGCTATCAACCCCGGTAACTCGGGCGGTCCTCTGCTCAACAACAGCGGTCAGGTGGTGGGTATCAACTCCGCTAAGATTGTTGCGGACGGTATTGAGGGACTTGGTTTCTCCATTCCGATCAACGAGGCGAAAGCGGTCATTGACGACCTCGCGAAATATGCGTATGTGCGCGGTCGTGTGGAATTGGGTATCACGGGCTATTCCATTGCCAGCAACGGCTATTACGGTTTTGTGATCAAAACTATCGAAAAAGGCTCGATGCTGGAAAACACCCGTGCCAGAACGGGCGATCTGATCACCGCCATTGACGGTGTGAAGATCAGCGGTTACAGTGAACTGCGCAGTGAATTGGCAAAACACGCTGCAGGTGATGAAGTAACGTTGTCGCTGCTGCGCTTAAACAGTCGCACAGGCGAGGAAACGACCTTTGAAGTAACCTGCAAACTGAAAGAAAGCAAGCCGCAAAACTAAAGTATATCAAAACAGCCGTCAACGGAACGTTCCGTTGACGGCTGTTTTGATATACTTTAGTTTTGCGG
>JAZRQN010000032.1:0-7069 GCA_045649855.1 Acutalibacteraceae bacterium
ACCGCGCGATTGAGTTCATCAAAGCGTGTCCCACCGTGTGGGATGAAACCCGTGTTCTCACCCCCTCCAAGTTCGGTGAGTTTGCCGCTATGGCAAAATGCAAAGACGGCAACTGGTTCCTCGGCGTCATCAATCACGACCGCACTGAAACCGTTCCCGTCAAACTGTCCGAGTTCTTGGGCGAGGGCACGTATATCCTCGAACTGTACACCGATCACGCCATCAGCAAAAAACTGGTTACCAAAGAAGACGTGCTGGAAATCGCACTGCCTGCTAACAGCGGTTATGCCGCACGCATTTCCAAAGTAGCGATGTCCTCCTACGGCGGTATGATCACCACCCCCGTTGTGCTGACCTTTGCTGAAGATGGTATGAGCGCTCGCTACACGCTGGACGGCACCGACCCTGCCACCTCTGATACCGCTATTGCATATCAAGGCGCGATCGCTTTGGATGCCACCTGCCGTATGCAGGTCGCGGTGCTTGATAAAGACGGCAACGTGGTCAACCGTTTGTCCTATCTCTTCAACCTGCTGGATGAAGGCAACGCCTGGACCAAGGCGGCGACCGACATTCAAGGCAAGGTATTTGATGTAGACAGCGCCAACGTCAAATGGTTGTCGTTTGACTAAATCCAAACAATTAAAAAAAGCCGCGGTGTCCAAAAGGACACCGCGGCTTTGTTGTTCTGTTAGTTGGAAATTTCCAACGCCGTTTTGTACAGGTCGTAGTTGAGTTCTTTCTTCATTTTGAGTGCTTCTTCAATATCGAAGTCAACCAACTGATCCTGCTGCAGTGCAACAACGCGGTTGCTCTTGCCTGCTTCCAGCAGTTTCACTGCCTGATAGCCCATACGGCTGGCAAGCACACGGTCGCGCACGGAGGGAGAACCGCCGCGCTGTACGTGACCCAGAATGGTAGCACGGGTCTCAATACCGGTCGCTTCTTCAATGAGTTTCGCCATCTGGGTAGCTTTCATTTCCACGCCTTCTGCAACCACCACGATGAAGTGCTTTCTGCCGGTAGCGGCAGCTTCGTTGATGCGGTCAAGCACGTCTCTCTGGAAATCAAAGTCGATCTCGGGCACGATAATGCTGGTAGCGCCTGCGCTCAAACCAACGTTCAACGCAATGTAGCCTGCGTTGCGACCCATCACTTCAACAACCGAGCAACGGTCGTGAGAGCGGGAAGTATCGCGCAGTTTGTCCACCAGTTCGAGGGTGGTGTTGAGCGCGGTGTCATAACCGATGGTATGCTCACAGCAAGAAATGTCGTTATCGATGGTGCAGGGGATGCCGATGCAGGGAATGCCTCTGCGAGTCAGATCCTGTGCGCCGCGGAAAGAACCGTCGCCACCACACACGACAACACCTTCGATACCGTGTTTCTTACAATTTTCGATGGCTTTCTGCATACCCTCTTCGGTGCGGAATTCAGGGCTGCGAGCGGAGAACAGGAAGGTGCCGCCGCGATGCAGAACATCGGACACACTGCGTCTGTCCATCGGCTCGATATCGCCGTTGATCAGGCCGTTGTAGCCGCGGTATACACCCACGACCTCCATACCATCATTGATCGCAGTACGCACCACAGCGCGCACAGCAGCGTTCATACCCGGAGCGTCGCCGCCGCTGGTCAAAACAGCAATTTTTTTCATACTTGTTTCCTCCCATTAGACACTACCACGAAACATGGAGTTATAAAATGCATTTTTAATCGAGATTTTATTATAACCAACAATTCCCAAAATATCAACACTTTTTTTGGAAGTTTGTTAAATTTTAAACGCTTTTTACGTTATCATTCCCCAAAAGACGGCAAAGTTCCGTTTCCAGCACCGCATTTTTCATTACGCGGTACTGATTTCCCATACGCACCGTCTTTTTGGTATCTTCAAAACGGATATACACATGGTCAGTACCTTCAAAGACGCGTAACAAACGCAATACCTGCCGATACTGCGGCGTATCCTCACCGGGCACGCGCAAATACAGTCCCGGCGGACTTTTTTTCGTCTCGGCAGACGGTTGCTCAGGCGCGGTCGGCGGTGTTTCCAAAAGCAGTTCGATCCGCTCTGCCAACAGTTTGGGCGGTTCGTCCTCTTTGACGTCCAATCGACCGCTCATCAGCACCTTGTTCCCCTCTGTGAGCAAATCGGCGTATCGCGCAAGCGGTTTGGGGAAAATAACCGTTTCGACCGAACCATACAGATCTTCGATACGGCAGTAAGCCATTTTTGCACCCGACTTGGTGTTCTGCTCTCGCACTTCCCCCACAAGACCTGCAAGAGTCAGCGTTTTGCCGTCCATCGCCTCACCTTTTTCTTCCACCGCCGCCAGCAAACGGTCGGTACGGGTAATGCGTTTATCTTTATACCACGCAGCAAACGGGGTCATCGGGTGGCCAGACAGATACAGACCTGCCACCTCGTGTTCCATACTGAGCAGATCAGACAGCGGCAGTTCTTCCAGTTTCGGCAGAGGAATGGACATTTCATCCTCATCCCCCGTCATCTCGAAAAAGCCTACCTGCCCGTCCACCTGACGGCGGCCGACCTCCTCCAGTTGGGAAACCAGTGCAGGGGCAATCTGCAACATCTGGCGGCGATTGGCACCCAGACCATCCAACGCACCTGCGCGGATGAGACTGTCCAGTGCAGGGCGATTGAATTCTCTGTGCGCCACCATTCGTTCGCAGAAATCGTGGAAACTCACAAACGCGCCGCCTTGTGCACGCTCGTGCATCAATTCCTGAACGAATCCTCGTCCGATGTTGCGCATTGCGAGCAGACCAAAGCGAATGTCCATGCCTTCCGGTGCAAACTCCGCAACGCTGTCGTTGACGTGCGGCGGCAACACTTTGATGCCAAGCCGTTCCGCTTCGCGGATATAACTGATCTCCTTATCGGAGCCAAGCACGCTGGTGAGCAACGCAGACATATATTCCTGCGGATACAATGCTTTCAAATACGCCGTCTGGTAAGCGACCAGCGCATACGCCGCGGCGTGGCTTTTGTTGAACGCATACGATGCGAATGCAGACATTTCTTCGAATACGCTCTCCGCAACCTTTTGAGGAACGCCGCGTCGTACACAGCCTTCCACCACAACGGTACCGTCCGTATCGGTAAGACCGTTTATAAAAATCGCGCGTTCTTTTTCCATCACGTCGTGTTTTTTCTTCGCCATTGCACGGCGCACCACGTCCGCACGGCCAAACGAATAGCCTGCCAGTTCGCGGAATACCTGCATCACCTGTTCCTGATACACGATGCAACCAAAGGTAACGTCCAAAATCGGTTTCAACAACGGATGGGCATATTTGACCGCCTGCGGATGATGGCGGTTGTAAATGTATTTCGGGATGGATTCCATCGGGCCCGGACGGTACAACGAAATGACCGCAATAAGATCTTCAAAGGCGGTGGGTTTCAAATTCATCAGCACCCGTTTTAAACCGCCCGATTCCATCTGGAACACGCCGTCGCTTTGTCCCTGGGTCAGCATATCGTACACCCGTTTTTCGTCCAGCGGAATGGCATCCACACGGAACGCAGGGTCTTTTGCTTGTATCATTTTCTCGGCGGCGGCAATCACCGTCAAGTTTCTGAGTCCCAGAAAATCCATTTTGATAACGCCCAGTTCTTCCAGAATGTTCATCGGATACTGGGTCGCCGCAGCATCTTTGTTCAAGCACAGCGGCACATATTCGCTGACAGGTTTGGGTGCAATCACAACGCCTGCCGCGTGGGTGGATGCGTTTCGGGGCATCCCCTCCACCTTTTTCGCCATATTGACGATGCGCGCGACCTGCTCATCCTCTTCTACCGCATTTTTCAGCTTCTCGCTGGTTTTAAGCGCACTTTCCAGCGTAACGTTCAGACCGGACGGAATCATTTTAGCGACCTTGTCGGCAACGGCATAAGGAACTGCCATCGCTCGTGCCACATCACGTACCGCCGCTCTCGCCGCCATCGTACCGAACGTGATAATTTGCGCCACGCGATCAGCACCGTATTTGGAAATCACATAATCGATGACCTCACCGCGCTTTTCGGTACAAAAATCCACGTCAAAGTCAGGCATACTGACCCTTTCAGGGTTCAAAAATCGCTCGAACAGCAAGTTGTATTTCAGAGGGTCGACCGCGGTAATGCCCACGCAATAGGCACACAAACTGCCGGCACCCGATCCACGGCCCGGACCGACAGGAATATCGTGCGTTTTGGCGTACTGCACATAATCGGCAACGATCAAATAGTAGTCGGCATATCCCATTTTGCGAATAACCGACAGTTCGTATTCCATACGCTCTTTCGCACCATCAGGTGCATTGTCGCCATATCGGGCAACAAGTCCTTCGCGGCACAACTTTTCGAGATACGCGTTGCTGTCTCCACCGGGTGCATCAAATGCAGGCAGTTTCAACTGTCCGAATTGCAGTTCCACCTGACAACGCGCGGCAATCTTGGCGGTGTTTTCGATTGCTTCCGGAACGTCCGGGAACAACGCCGCCATCTGACTTTCGTCTTTCAGATAAAATTCGTCTGTTTCAAATGCCAGAGGGGTCGGTTCCAACAACGTAGTACCTGTCTGAATACACATCAGCAAGCGTTGCATTTCTGCATCCGCTTTGCGCGGATAATGTGCATCGTTGGTCGCTGCCAAACCGATACCCGTTTCTCTTGCAATTTTAATCAATCCTGCACGCACGGCTTTCTGCTCGGGCAGGTGATGATCCTGTAATTCCAGATAAAAATTCTCGTTTCCGAACACCGACGCATAATATACGGCGGTGGATTTTGCTTTTTCATAGTCGCCTGCCATCAGCGCGCGAGGAATTTCGCCCGCCAGACACGCAGACAACGCAATCAATCCCTCGTGATACTGTTCAAGTAACGCGTGGTCCACACGCGGACGGCTGTAAAAGCCCTCGGTGAACGCATAAGACACCAGTTTCATCAGGTTTTGATAGCCTGTTTCGTTTTCGCACAACAACACCAAATGACTGCTTTCGGTGTCGGTGCCGTGCACTTTGTCAAAACGACTGCGCGCCGCCACATACACCTCGCAACCGATAACGGGATGAATGCCTGCGGCTTTTGCCGCCTTATAAAAATCGACCACGCCGTACATCACGCCGTGGTCGGTGATCGCAACAGCGGTCTGTCCCATCTCTTTTGCACGACAAATAATCTCCTCGATGCGACAAGCACCGTCGAGAAGACTGTATTCGCTATGCACATGGAGATGTACAAATGCCACTGTTTTACCTTCTTTACAAATTATTTGCCGCTTCCAAAATGCGTTGGAGGCGATGATTGACGCCGCTTCTGGTCAGTTGCGGATCGCAGTGATCGCCCAGTTCGCGCAACGACATATCGGGGTTGTCCACACGCAGATGCGCCAGTTGTTGCAAACTCTCGGGCAACTTATCCAGCATACCTGCCTGCTCCAGACGGCGCACCGCATCTATGTGCAGACTTGCCGCACGTGAGGTTTTTGCCATATTGGCGGTGTCGCAGTTGTTCGCACGATTCACGTCGTTGCGAATGCTTTTGATCACCTTAACGCCCATCATTTCCAGTGCCGCACTCTGTGCGCCCATCAAGGTGAGGCAATCCGCGATCTGTTCACTTTCTTTGAGATAGATGACGTGCGCGCCTTTACGGCACACGTATTTTGCGGAAAAATCCATTTCTCTGAGCAACGCCAATAAATCACGGCTCAAATTATAGTAGGGCATACTAAATTCCAGATGATACGCGTTTTCGGGGTTGGAAACCGCGCCGCACACCAAAAATGCACCGCGCAGTAACGCCGCCGCACAACTATCGCAATCCAGATTTGCACGATTCATACGAACCGTCGCGTCTTTTGCAGTATGCCCAAAACGTTCCAACGTACGCGCACGCGCCCAACCGTCCGCCACCGCGACCACGTAAAAGTCGCCGCGGCGTTTTTTGACCTCAATGGGCGGTGTCGGGACGGAGCAACACTCCCTCACGATATCGCTGTACACTTGCGCCACCGCTTGATGCTCGGTCTGCAGAGAAACTTCCGCGCCGCAATACGCATGCGCAAATTCCAACATGCCGTAGCACTGTGCGGCGAGACAGCAACCCTTTTGAGGGCGGATCTTCGCCAACTCCTGTTTTACATCTGCTGAAAAGGACATATCCGCCCTCCTTTCGACCTATACAAATTATTCCAATACGAATGTGATCTTGCGATCGGTTGCGGAACTTTCGCCGATATACGCAGTGAATTCACCTGCTTCGCTTGCAAATTTTCCATTGTAATTCAAGAAGCGCAGCATTTCTTCGGTGATTTCGAATTCCACCACTTTGCTTTCGCCTTTTTTGAGTTCGATGCGTTTAAAATCTTTGAGTTCTCTGAGCGGACGAGACACTCTGGTGGCTTTCATATCCCACAGATACAACTGCACCGCTTCCGAACCGTCATATTCACCGTCATTGGTAACCGTTACCGACAAGGTGAGCGGTTTATCGGCGGTCATCGTGTCGGCAGAAGCCGTAATGTCGCTGTATGTAAAGTGGGTGTAGGACAAACCGTAACCAAACGGATACAAAGGACCGTTGGGCACGTCGACATAACGAGAAGAGAAGCGGTGTTCCATACCTTTGGACGGATGGCCCGTGGGATACAGGTCATAGTGCAACGGGCACTGCGCCACATGATACGGCAAGCTCATCGCCAGCTTCGCAGAGGGCACAGCTTTGCCTGTCAGCAGATTTGCAAGACCGTGGCTGGTCGCATCGCCGGGCATCCATGCCCACAAAATCGCTTTGGAGAGCTTTTTCACTTCGCGGAGATCCAGCGGTCTTCCTGCGAATACCACCGACACGATGTTTTTGTTCACCGCGTAAATTTCGCGGAGCAGATCCATCTGAATGTCGGGCACAACGATGTCCGCACGGGAAGCGGATTCGCCGCTTTGCAACCAATGTTCGCCGATCATCATCACGACCGTATCCGCTTTTTTCGCAGCTTCGATCGCGGCGGCTTTGGCGGCCTCGGGATCTTCGGGACTGACAAACACCTCGTCG
>JAZRQN010000033.1:0-3252 GCA_045649855.1 Acutalibacteraceae bacterium
TAAAGCGTGATCGAAATAGACGGCAATCGCCTCATAATTCACTCCATCGCCCACAAGATCCAAACCACTGAACGCACAGCAAAACGCTTCCGCTTTCAAGCCACTGTCAAAAAGCGCTTGCTTGTACGCTGTCCATGCGGCTTCGTCCATCTTCGCAATATCCATCAGCGAACCCTCGACGTAGTCGAAGCCTGCCGCTTTGGCGATGGCAAAATATTCAGGTTTAAAGCAACAGATACCAAGACGCACAGCGATCACCTCTTATTTGGTTTTCTCAATACCCTCAAACAGACCAACAATGTAGGTCGCGCCAAGTGCACGATCAAACAAGCCATAGCCATAGCGACCGGTCTCGCCCCAAATCATACGACCGTGGTCGGGACGGACATAGCCGTCAAAACCGTTGTCGATGAGTGCTTTGGCAATGCCGTACATATTGATAGAACCGCAGTCGGTGGGATGTCCCACTTCTTCAAACTGACGATAGCCGGCATGCTTCACGTTGCGCAGATGCAGGAAGTGAATACGGTCGGCAAAGGTCGCCGCCATATCCACCAGGTCGTTGTCGGGATTAGCGCCCAGCGAACCGGTACAGAAGGTCAGACCGTTGTTCTTCTCGGGAACGATATCGAGGAAACGCTGCAAATTCTCTTTGTTGGTGATGATGCGCGGCAAACCAAACATGCCCCACGGCGGATCGTCCGGATGAATCGCCATATTGACGCCTGCCTCTTTGGCAACCGGGATAACCGCTTTCAAGAAGGTTTCCAGGTTCTCCCACAACTTCTCTTCACCGAGAGCGGCATACTGTTCCAGCAGACCTTTGAGTTGCTCTTTTGTGTAGCTGGCATCCCAACCGGGCAGAGAAAGGTCGCCTTTCAGAGGATCCATTTTTAAGACGGTTTCCTCATCATACGCCAACGCATTCGCGCCGTCTTTTTGCTGATGCTCCAGTTCACTGCGCAACCAGTCGAACACAGGCATAAAGTTGTAGCAGATACATTTGACACCTGCTTTGCCCAGTCGGCGCACGTTTTCGCAGTAGTTTTCAATCAATTGCGGTGCGTTTTCGTTGCCGAGTTTGATATCCTCGGGCACGGGAACGCTTTCCACCACTTCAAATTCCAAACCGTGTGCGGCGGCATCTTTTTTCACTTTCTCGATACTTTCCATACTCCAAACGCCACCGGGTGCCACGTCGTACACCGCGGACACAATACCGCTCATCTGCGGAATCTGCGAGATTTTTTCCAAGGTTACGGGATCGCTGTCTCCGTACCAACGAAATGTCAGTTTCATACAGTACCTCCTGTTAAATGTTTTACGTTTTCATAAGCGACACGCTTGACCAGCGTTGCCGCGCTGTTGGCATCAAACTCATCCTTCTCCACCCACTCGCCGATCAGCGTGCACAGAATGCGACGGAAGTAATCGTGGCGAGCATAGGACAAAAAGCTGCGCGAATCGGTGAGCATACCGAGGAACGAGCCAATCGCACTGTTTTCGGCGATGATCTCCATTTCCTCACGGATACCGCGTTTGTGATCACAGAACCACCACGCCGCACCGCAACGCACACGCGGAAACGCACCTGCGATAGACGCAATTTCGGCCGCGTTCGCTTCGTTGAGAGTGTATACAATGGTGTGAGGTAAGCCGCCCGTCTCATTGATGGCATCCAACATAGTGATCAGGTCTTTGCCCGAAATCACATCGCCCACGCAGTCCACGCCGCAGTCAGGTCCGTTTTTGCGGAACAGTGCAGAGTTGGCGTTTCTGGACACCGCCAGATGCAACTGCATCACTAAGTCGTTTTCTCTGTACAGTTCGCCTAGGAACACGTACAAATGACCGACCAGCGCAAGATATTCTTTTTCGGTTACCGTTTCGCCTTTCAGCAATTTGCGGAAGGTGGCATCCGCCGCGGCTTCGCCTGCGACCTCGCCGGGGAAATACGGCATACCGACATCGGTATATTTACATCCGTGTTCCACAAAGAAGTTCAAACGGTTTTCCACCGCGTTTTTGAGCGAGGCAAGGTCAGACACCTGTATGCCCGATACGGCGGACAACTTTTTCACGTATTCCGCATATCCCTCACGGCGCATGAGCAACAAATTGTCGGTGCGGAAAGAAGGCAACACGCGAATGTCAAAAGACGTATCCTCGCGCAATTTCTGATGCCATTCCAGCGAATCCACGATGTCATCGGTGGTGCACACCGCTTCTACGTTAGACAGTTTCATCAATTTACGCGGAGAGAGGTTATTTTCTGCAATATACGCATTTGCTCTGTTCCAGATATCTTCCGCAGAGGCGGCGGTCAGCGCATCCTCAATGCCAAAGAACATGGAAAGTTCCATGTGCGACCAATGGTACAGCGGATTTCCTGCGGCAAATTCAAGCGCCTCGGCATACTTCAAAAACTTGTCGTGCCAAGTGGCGTCTCCCGTGATGAAATGCTCATCCACGCCTGCAGTTCGCATCAAGCGCCACTTGTAATGATCGCCCCCCAGCCACATAACACCGATGTTGTCAAACGGCTTGTCCTCATAAATTTCCTGCGGAGATAAATGACAGTGATAGTCGATAATCGGCAACGCGCGCACCTCTTCATACAATGCGGCTGCCGTTTTGGTCTCCAGCATATATTTCTCGGTCAAAACAATCCCACCTTTCTGATTTTGATTATACAATACAGCAACGAATTTTTGATTGCGAATGTCCCGTAATATATTGCAAATATTATCTTCTTGTGATATACTGACATCGGGTGATAACAATGGATAACATATACCACTATTTAGACGAAGACATCTACTTCGTGCATTCGTATGACGCGAAGCCGAACCCCGCCGATTTTAAATCACACACGCACGACAAATGCGAACTGTATTATTTTATATCCGGTAAAGGTAAATATCATATAGAAGGCAGTGAATATCCGCTGTCCAGCGGTGATATCCTCATCATGCGCTCCACCGAAACACATTATATCGAGATCGATCCGCGGTATCCGTACGAGCGCATCGCCGTGCACTTCAACGAAAAATTGTTGCAGGATATCGATCCGGAAAACAAGTTGCTCTCGGTATTTTCAGACCGAGAGGCAGGCAAAGGCAATCTATTCACCGCCGATGATTTTCAAACGGATAATTTCAAGTTGTATCTGCGCAATATGACCTATGTCAGCCGTAACCAGAGATTGCAGATGCTGACAGGGCTTTTGCCGTTGCTCAACGAATTGTATAA
>JAZRQN010000034.1:0-5996 GCA_045649855.1 Acutalibacteraceae bacterium
CGAAAAAGAGGTGCTGAAGTTCTGGCAGGAAAACGACATCATCCGGAAGAGTTTCCATGCCCGTGATAACGCGGAAGAAACCTTCACCTTCTTTGACGGCCCTCCCACGGCCAACGGCAGACCCCACATCGGCCACGTGGAAACCCGCGCCATCAAGGACCTGATTCCCCGTTTCCACACCATGAAGGGCAAAAACGTGCTGCGCAAAGCCGGATGGGACACCCATGGTCTGCCCGTGGAACTGGAAGTGGAAAAACTGCTTGGGTTAGACGGTAAGGAACAGATCGAAACTTACGGTCTGGAACCCTTCATCGGTAAGTGTAAAGAAAGCGTTTGGAAATACAAGGGGATGTGGGAAGACTTTTCTGCGACCGTTGGTTTCTGGGCGGATATGGATAATCCGTACGTTACCTACCATAACGACTTTATCGAGTCGGAATGGTGGGCGCTGAAACAGATCTGGGACAAAGGTTTGTTGTACAAAGGCTTTAAGATCGTGCCTTACTGCCCCCGTTGCGGTACGCCGCTGTCCAGCCACGAGGTGGCGCAGGGCTACAAAAACGTGAAAGAGCGTAGTGCGATCGTCCGCTTCAAAGTGGTGGGCGAGGATGCTTGGTTCTTGGCTTGGACCACCACCCCCTGGACTCTGCCGTCCAACGTGGCACTTTGCGTGAACCCCAAAGACAGCTACTGCCGCGTGAAAGCCGCTGACGGTCATGTCTACTATATGGCGGAAGAATTGCTCGACCGTGTACTGGGAAAACTCGCCACCGACGACACCCCTGCGTATGAGATTCTCGAACGCTTTGTGGGTGCTGACCTTGAACATAAAGAATACGAGCCGCTGTTTGAATGTGCCAAAGCGAAAGCGGATGCACAGCACAAAAAAGGCTTCTATGTTACCTGCGACAGCTACGTTACCATGACCGACGGTACCGGTATCGTACACATCGCGCCTGCGTTCGGTGAAGACGATGCGCAGGTTGGCCGCCGTTATGATCTGCCGTTTGTGCAGTTGGTGGATGCCAAAGGTAATATGACCGATGACACCCCCTTTGGCGGTCTGTTTGTAAAAAAAGCGGATCCGCTGGTGTTACAGGATCTCGAAGATCGCGGTCAGTTGTTTGATGCGCCGAAGTTTGAACACGATTATCCGTTCTGCTGGCGCTGTGATACCCCGCTTCTCTACTACGCAAGAGAATCCTGGTTCATCAAGATGACCGACGTGCGCGAAGACCTCATTCGCAACAATAACACTATCAACTGGATTCCCGAAAGCATCGGCAAAGGTCGTTTTGGCGACTGGTTGCAGAACGTGCAGGACTGGGGCGTGAGCCGCGACCGTTATTGGGGTACGCCTCTTAACATCTGGGAATGCGAATGCGGCCATCGCCATTCTATCGGCAGCATTGCGGAATTGAAAGAAATGTCTCCCAACTGCCCCGAAGAGATCGAACTGCACCGTCCCTTTATCGATGCCGTTACCATCACCTGCCCCCATTGCGGCAAGCAGATGAAACGTGTGTCTGAAGTGCTTGACTGTTGGTTTGACTCGGGCGCTATGCCGTTTGCACAACATCATTATCCCTTTGAGAACAAGGATCTGTTTGAACAGCAGTTCCCGGCTGACTTCATTTCCGAAGCGGTGGACCAGACCCGTGGTTGGTTCTACTCTCTGCTGGCGATCTCCACTCTCATCTTCAACAAAGCGCCGTACAGAAATGTCATTGTGCTCGGCCACGTGCAGGACGAAAACGGTCAGAAGATGTCCAAGTCCAAAGGCAATGCAGTCGATCCGTTTGAAGCACTGGAAACATACGGTGCGGATGCGATCCGTTGGTACTTCTACAGCAACTCTGCTCCCTGGCTGCCCAACCGTTTCCACGGCAGAGCGGTTATGGAAGGTCAGCGCAAGCTGATGGGTACTCTGTGGAACACCTATGCGTTCTTCGTACTGTATGCGGACATCGACAAGTTCGATGCCACCAAATATACCCTTGACTACGACAAACTGTCTGTAATGGATAAGTGGTTGCTCTCCAAACTCAACACGTTGGTGAAAGAGATGGACGAACATCTTGGCGGTTATCGCATTCCCGAGGCTGCGCGCGTGTTGCAGGAGTTTGTGGATGAAATGAGTAACTGGTACGTCCGTCGTTCCCGTGAGCGTTTCTGGGAGAGCGGTATGCCGCAGGATAAGATCAATGCGTATATGACCCTCTACACCGCCTTGGTTACCGTGTGTAAAGCGGCGGCTCCCATGATTCCGTTTATGACCGAGGACATCTATCAGAACCTCGTACGTTCTCTGGACGATACCGCTCCCGAGAGTATTCATTTGTGCGACTATCCCACCGTCAATGAGCAGTTCATCGACAAAGAACTGGAAGCGGCGATGGAAGAAGTGCTGCAGATCGTCGTGCTCGGACGTGCCGCGCGTAACGGTTCTAACCGTAAAAACCGTCAGCCGCTCGCGAAGATGTACGTGAAAGCGGAAACGGCGCTGTCCGAACTGTATCAGCAGATCATCGAAGAAGAACTGAACGTGAAAGCGGTGGAATTCGTCGCTGATACGTCTGCGTTCTCTTCTTACACGTTCAAACCGCAACTCAAAACCGTCGGCCCGAAATACGGCAAACAGCTTGGTGAAATCCGCACCGCTTTGGCGGAAATCGACGGCAACGCGGCGATGGCGGAACTCACTGCAAACGGCGTGCTGACTCTGGCACTCCCGTCCGGCGAAGTGAAACTGGCGGAAGAAGATCTGCTCATCGACACCGCACAGCAGGACGGCTACTTCACGATTGCCGACCGCGGTGTAACCGTGGTACTGGATACCACCCTGACCCCCGAACTGATCGAAGAAGGCTTTGTGCGCGAGGTTATCAGCAAACTGCAGACCATGCGTAAAGAAGCAGGCTTTGAGGTTACCGATCATATCACCGTGTATGTGAACGGCAACGAAAATCTGGCGGAACTCATCACCCGCAACGCAGATACCATCTGTGAGGATGTACTGGCTGACGGCATTGTGATGCAGGAAACCGACGGTTTCGTCAAAGACTGGGACATCAACGGCGAAAAGGTTACCTTCGGCGTGAAGAAAAACTAACCAAAAAGCGCGTAATACTAGGTATTACGCGCTTTTTTATTGCCATTTCAATCGAAAGATGCTACACTGAAGAAAAGAAACGGAGGGATCGGTATGGCAGCATTTGACCAATCTTGGCCCAAGCAATTTGACGTGCAACTGCACACGTGGGGCGCACTGCAAGAGGTGGTGCAGACCAAAGCGGTTTGCGTGCTGAAATTCGAGCAGGAAACGGTGTATATCCAGTTTCCCACCTTTGGCGGTGTGCGCTTGAAAAACGATTATGAGGGATTTTTTACCCCTGATGGCTTGCGTGATATTGCGTATACCGAAACGGACGGTATCATCACCGCTTCTGCCGAAGACGCGGCGGTGCGGATCGCCAAAGACGGCGGCATCACCATCGCAAACGCGGACGGTGTGCCTGTGCTGGTGCTCGCCGCCGATGCGGTGCAGTACGGTGAAAACGGTTTGGATGCCCGCACGGTTATCTGTTTCCCGAAAGATGCGGACGAAGCGGTGTACGGCTTTGGCGAGCGGTTTAATGCGTTTGATCAAAGCGGACATACCTTGCCGCTTTGGAACGTGGATACCATCTACCATGTAGCCCCTGCTGAGGGTGATAAAGTGGAGAGTTATCAAAACGTGCCGATGTTCCACAGCACCAAGGGATATGCCTTTTTCTATAATTGTGCAGCCAATGCGGTTGCGGATTTGTCGGACGGATTTACACTGACGGTGGACAGCCGCAAATTCGATTGCTATGTATTCGTGGGTACACCGCTGCAGAATATCCGTGCATACACCGATCTGACCGGCAAACCGCTTCTGCCGCCCCGTTGGGCATTCCGTTACTGGGCAGGGGCAGGCGCTTCAATCTGGCGCAAGCGCGGCGATGCGGATGAAGCGGTGCTGGGCGTTCTGCAGGATTGTTTTGATAAATATAACGAGATCGGCACGGGTCTTCCTACCTTGTATGCGGAATTCCCTGTTCCGTTTATTGAAGAAAGCTTTCAAAAAGCGGCTGAAAACGGCACCAAACTGCTGATGTGGGTGCGCCCGAATGTCGCTAAAGCGAATATGAAAAACATCCTTGGTGAAACGGACGAGCGCAAATTGCCTGTTACCGATACGCTCGATTGGTTGCGCGTCAAAGACTGCGTGGATTACAGCCATCCCAAAGCGGTGGACATCATCAAGGGCGTATACGAAAAGCAGTGGAGTTGGGGTCTCAAAGGTTCGATGATCGACTTTGGCGAATACTGGCCGTGGCGTTCTGCGTATTACAACGGTATGGACGGCAATGAGATGCACAACTTTTCCACCTACTATTACAATAAAGCGATGCACGATGCGTGGCACGATGCGATGGGGGATGACTATATCACCTTCTCTCGTTCCGCGTGTGCAGGCAGTCAGCGTTGGTCAGCGTGCTTTGGCGGTGATGAAGCGAGCACCTGGTTTGGTCTGGAACAGGTGGTGTATGGTATTCTGTCGCTGTCCAGTTGCGGTTTTAGTTTCTGGGGCAGTGATCTTGGCGGTTTTTTTGGCACACCGTCCACCGATATCTATTGTCGCTGGCTGGAGTTTTCCACCTTCTCGCCGCTGATGCGCGCACACGGTATCATCACCTCGAAAGATCCGTGGAACTTTGGCGATGCGGCGGTATCTGCATTCCGTAAATACTTTGCGTTGCGCGAATCGCTGTTGGATACGCTGTATAGCGCCGCAGTCCACGCCAGCCGCACGGGCGAGCCGATGTTAAAAGCTCTTGCCGTTGCGTTTCCGCAAGAAGATGCGTTGCGCAATATCGGCGATCAATACCTGTTCTGCGACAGCTTGTTGGTGGCACCTGTTATCAAAGAAAACGTTACCTCGCGCGAGGTGATTTTGCCGCGCGGTGAGTGGTTCTGTCTGTGGAACGGCACGAAATATACAGGCGACACCACCATCACGATGGAAGTGCCGCAGGACCATATTCCCGTATTTGTAAAGGGAAATGCTTTGCTCCCCGTGAACGTGGATGCGAGCGGTTCACTCACCGCTTTGGAGGGAGAAAAAACGGCTGTATATCTGGTAACGCCGCATACCGAGAGAAAAACGCACGTCATCTGCTTCGAAAACCGTGAAAATACCATCACGGTGGGCTTTGAAAACGGTGTTTTGACCGTAAACGGTGATGTGGACAGGCCTGTAATGCCGTTTGGCTTTACACCGGATGCTGTGATTGTAAATGGTGAGATAGGGGGTGCTTTCGGTGGTTAAGATGTTTTCAACGACCAAATGGTTTGAAAGCGGTTGGAAATACTGTTCCGATACGGTGGAAAACCGTGAAGTGTCCCTGCCGCATTATGCGGATGAGGGAGATACGGGCGTTTCATACGTCAAAGAGTTCAAATGCGCCTGTAAGCAGGGTGTTCGCTATTTGTTTTACTGCGAAGGCAATTCTCTGCCGTTGCAGGTAAACGTAAACGGAACCGAATTGCCGTGCGTGCAGGAGGCGAACGGCATCTTGTGCTGGGATATGACCCCTGCTGTTGCGACGGATAACGTTTTGACGCTGTCCGTAGCGAACGGCGGTATACGCGGCGGCGTGTATCGCAACGTGTGGTTGCGCGAGGTGGAAGAGGTGTCGGTATGTACGATGCCTGTTGTACGCACCTGTGCCACTCCCGATGCGGTTGCTACGTTACGTGCGGAATTGACGGTAGATAACAGAGCCGCGAATGCGCGCCGCGTGCGCGTAGAATATGCGCTTTTGAACGGCAATGAAACGGTGCACGCGCATACGCGTGAAACCATTGTGTGTCCGTCTGTTTTGTCTAAAATACAAATTGCGATCGATTCACTGCGCGTGGATATGTGGTCGCCCGAAAACCCTAAAACCTATCGTTTGGTAGCAGAG
>JAZRQN010000035.1:0-6220 GCA_045649855.1 Acutalibacteraceae bacterium
CACCCGTACCATCGAGCACAACTATGCAACTACCGATTTCGATGAGAACGGCCACTGGACCGTCTGCGCTTGCGGCGCTGCTACCGAGGCTGCTGCTCATGAATTCGACAACGATTGCGATACCGATTGTGCTTGCGGCTACACCCGTACCATCACGCACAACTACGCAACCCCGAAATTCGATACTGAGAACCATTGGAATGAATGTGCTTGCGGCGAGAAAGCTGACGTTACCGCGCACACTATGAACACCAAGTTTGACGAGAACGGCCACTGGACTGCTTGCGATTGCGGTTACGCGACTGCTTCTGAAGCACATACCATGAACGGCGATTTCGACGATCACGATCATTGGACCGAATGTGATTGCGGCTATGCAACCGAAAAAGCGCCGCACGCATTGACCTATGTTGTGGATGGTGACCAACACTATCAAGTTTGCGACTGCGGTTATGAAACCGAAAAAGCTCCGCACGACTTCACCGACGGCGATTGCGCTTGCGGCGAACAGAAACCCAACACCGCTGTGGCGGACGAAGAAGCTGACGTTATCACCGTGAAAGTGGCAGAAGGCTATCAGTTGAAAGCCGGCACTCTCGTTGTAACCGATGCTAACGGCAAACGTTTCGTTCCCGAACGCGTTGGCTATCGTGAGGGCGGCGACGCTTCCGAGTATGCGATTCCCGAGAGCTATGTTGGTCCCTTCACCGTGGAAGCTGAGTTCTATCAGCCCACTCTGGATAACCTCAACATGGGTCTGGTTGGCACCTCTGTCAACGATGAAAGAAGCGGTCTGCGTCACGTGCATCGTGTGAACGTGGAAAAAGAAGACGGCAAGCTGTATATGCTGGCCGGCGGCGAGAAAGTTGAAATTATTGAATACGGTATGCTGATTGCTTCCGGTTCTTTGCTGAAGAACGCTGAAGACCTCGACGTGGAAACCGCCGAGCAGAGCAAACACGTACATCAGTTCACCTGGAACGCTGAAAGCAACACCAAGTTCTACGATCTGTGCGACGACTATGCGGATATCTCCGTACACGTTGTGAACATCAAGACCGATAAGTACGACGGCAGAAACACCAAGATTCACTCTCGTACCTATGTGAAACTCGCTAACGGCACCATCATCCATGGCGCTGTTGAGAGCTACACTTACAACGAGGTTGCGAATGCACAGTAAGGAGGAGAGTACAATGAAATACGAAACTCCTAAAATGCAGAAGGTGGCGTTCGAAGCCAAAGAAAACGTTGCCAATGAAAACGAATGGGAATTGGACTTCGGCGACACCATCTCCAACAACAGCACCCCTACCGGCTAAAAGCTAACTAAAAAAGACGGTGTATCCAAGCGGATACACCGTCTTTTCTTTTGTGTTCTTATCAATCGGGTGCTTGCCGGAAGCAGAAAAGCAAACGTTTCTTTTCGTACACTTTTCAACCGCGAGTGTCGAAAATCAAACCCTTAACATAGAAAAAAAGGTTGCGCGACGTCGAGTTTGCTTATATAATAATCTTGTATAGGTATCGGCAGATATCGAAAGGAGAGATTTTGTATGAAATTCAGAAAGTTGACTGCGATTTTGTGCATCGTTTCGTTGCTGGCGAGCATGATGGTGGCGTTCCCGTTCACCGCATCTGCGAGCAGCGACTTCACCGTTAGCGATAACGGTGTGTACGTGATGGAAAGCATCAACGCACGTCCTACAACAATGGAAGCGGTCATCAAATTCCCGCAGCAATCCTCCTCCGGCAGACTGGGCATTTTGCTCGGCAACTGGGTATATCCGCAGGGCGGCCATATCGATTATAAAATCGAGTCGGACGGCAACCTGCGCATCGAATGGGGTACTGCCTCTACATCCGAAAAATTGGAATTCACCAAGGTGAACGTGTTCACGGGTGAATGGCTGCACCTGGCGGTCGTTACCGACATCGAAAACCAGAAGGTGCATTGCTATATCGACGGCGCGTTGGTGCAGAGCCTGTCCACCAGCCGCACCACCATTCCGCTGTGCTCCAATCCCTTTGCGATTGGCAACAATCCCCGTCAGGGCAACGGCTATAACTTCCGCGGCGCGATCAAATCCATCGCTCTGTATGACGATATGCGCACCGAGGCGGAAATTGAAGCGGATATGCAGACCTACGGAAAAGACGGTCTTTTGATGCATTTTGATATGACCGGTCTTGTGGAAGGCGACACCCTGACCGATACGGTCAGCGGCAAAAAGGTTGCCTGGGAGCAGAAATGGTTTGATACCAAAGAGCCTGTCGGCGACTACGATTATTCGATCGCGGTGATGGGCGACCCCCAGACCGTTACCCGTACCAACGACCCCACCACGCTGAACACCATGTACGACTACATTCTGGACAACGCGCAAGCAAAGAAGATCCAGCAGGTGTTCATCACTGGCGACCTGACCGATACCAAAACCGGCAAGGACTCCGAATGGAAAACCATTACCGACGCAATAGACGTGTTCACCGACAAACTGCCGCTCAATATGGTGCGCGGCAACCACGATGAACCCAGCTACTACGATCAGTATATCACCACCGATCGTTACGGCGCAGGTGTTACCACCATGGACGGCACTATGAAGAACTACTACCGCACCATCAAAATGGGCGGCGTGGACTTCCTCGTGGTCGCATTGAACTATCGTCCGAACGCTGACGAGCGTGCGTGGGCGGCAGGCGTGATTGAGGCGCATCCCAACCACCGCGTTATCGTTACCACCCACAACTTCACCACCAAAGAGGGCGGCATTGACACCTCCACCGCAAGCGGCGATGGCGGCAGTGCTGCGGACCTGTGGAACGACGTGGTGTCTCAGTATAAAAACGTCGTGTTGGTGATTTCGGGTCATATCGCAACCGAAGATATCACCGTTTCCACCAAAAAAGGCGTGAACGGCAACACGGTTACGCATATGCTGGTGGACCAGCAGGACGCTGACCAGCCGCTCGTTGGCGGCACGGGTCTCATTTGCTTTATGTACTTCTCCAACAACGGCACCCACGTGGAAGTGGAATATTATTCTGCTACCCGCGACCAGTATTATAAAGCAAACAACCAGATGTCCTTTGACCTGGACGTTTCCTGGGACAACAGCATCCCCTCGCTGCAGGCGGCGACCGATCCCGACTACAAGCCTGAAACCGAATACAAATTCAGCGTAAAAGGCATTTCTCCGTATGCCAGCGAGAAATACACCGCATCGGGTCAAAACACCTATGCGTTCCCCGAAACCGATGCGACTGTTGTGGATTACTTGAACAGCAAGCTGCATTTCTATTACAGCCGTGAAGGTGTTTCCTACGTCAAGCGTGATCCGTTCACCAATGGCGATACCGACGGCGAAACCCGTTGGGAACTGCGCCAGAACGATTTTCTGCAGAGAACGACCTCTAAAACGAGCGGCGAAATCTTCCGCAAGATCGACTCGCTGGTACCGCTCAACTCTCTGGGCGAAGAGATCGTGCTGAAAGATTTTGAAACCACTTTCCGCGCCCGTCTGGAAAGCAACGATTACGGCGCTGTGATCCTCGGCTTCCGTCAGGCGAACCCCGGCAAATTCGTTACCGGCTACTACAAATTCGATAAGAGCCAGTGCTTTGTTGCCATCACCAAAAACGGCATCACCATCGCAGGCGGCGACGACATCAAAGCATTGCGTAACGGCACGGGCGAAACCGACTACTACAACCACGTCGAACATAGCTTTGACGATCCCGATACCACCGATGTGGTGGAAAACCTCGGCAAAAACATCACCGTTACAGTCAAGGTAAAAGGCAACTACGTAGACGTTACCGTATCTGATACGGTTGGCCACACCTACACCTACAAAGACCAGTACGTACCGTACACCTCCGAGGGTGCGCTCGCATACGGTGTTTCTCCCATCGTGGGCAGTATTGGCGACATAACGCTCAAAGGCTATGACGCAAACGGCAACGTGATCGACCTGTCCATGCCCGGTACCAGCGAAGATCCCTCTGTTCTCCGCTTTGTCGGCGGCGACGTGAAGGTAACGGCGGCGGCGACCGCAAACGGCTATCGCTACACCTTGACCGCACAGCCCAATGAGGGTTATATGCTGGATGCTGAAACCTTGTCGGTCAAGGACCTCAGCGGCAACGCGGTTACCCTGACCAAAGACGGCGATGCCTACACCTTTGAAACCACGGGCGGCGGCGTTGTTGCCGCAACCTTCGTTGAAAAGACCGAAGAGCCGGGAACTCCCGACACCCCCGAAACTCCCGAAGAGCCGGAAGAGCCTGTGGATGGCTTCTATTTCAGCGCTGATTTCGCTGAATTGGCGGCGAAAGTGCCCGCCGCTTCCTATGTAAACGGCGTGTACACCTCCACCGAGAGCGATACCGCTGTGAACGAGTGGGTAAGCAGCAAATTCGGCACCTTCCTCAACCAGGAAAGCGGCGTATACGAAACGATGACATATCTCGGTCAGTCCTCCGAGGACCTGACCTCCGACAGCAGCTACACCGGTAAGGTGCAGTGGCAGTTGGTGCAGAACAGCGGTCTTGGCATTACGTTCCAGAACAAGAGCGGTCAGTTGATGCGTAAGTCGATGACCCTCGCTGTGAAAGATGAGAGCGGCGAATACGCTGTGCTGTCCGACTTCGAAGCAGAGGTCGTGTTCAACAAAGCGGGCAAAAACGCGAAAGTCGGCGGCATTTACGTTTCTTTCCACGAAAAAGCGCCCGGACGTGCAAGCTTCTCCAGCAGTAAAACCCCCACCTCCAAAACCGGCGACCTGGTGATCGTGGGCAATGCGCTCACAGCTTATGAATATCAGAAATTCGGCAGTGAGATCACCGTGTTCGCAGGCGTGCATGATGCCAGCGGCAACGGCGTGCGCCAGGCGGAAGTGTACACCGGTGAAAACTGGAAACTGGATACCGATTACAAACTGTACGTCAAAGTGGTTGACACCACCATTACCTGGACCATCACCGATCTGTCGGATGGCTCTTTGGTTGCCAGCGGCAGCGATGAGACCCCCGGCGGTGAAGGCACTGTTTCTGTCGGCGTGTCGGGTGCGGAGCACGTGATCAAATCCTTTGTGGTGCATGAACCCGGCGTGAAAGCGCCGCAAGAAGAAGTGGAACAGGAAGATAACACCGCTGTTGCTGATGAAGCAACGAAGACCATCACCGTGAAAGCTCAAGAGGGTTATGAACTGAAAGCAGGTTCGCTGATCGTTACCGATGCGGATGGCAAACAGTTCGTTCCCACTCGTGTGGGCTATCGTAACGGTGGCGATGCTTCCAAGTACGAAATTCCTGCACAAGCGGTTGCGCCGTACACGGTGGATGCGGAGTTCTATCAGCCCACTTTGGATGAACTCAATATGGGTCTGATTGGCACTTCTGCGAACCAAGAGGTTTTCGGCTTGCGCTTTGTACATCGTGTGAACACCACCAAAGAAGGCGATAAACTGTATATGTTGGCAGGCGGCGAGAAGGTGGAAATCGCCGAATACGGTCTGCTCATCGCCTCCGGTTCTTTGTTGAAGGATGCTGAAGATCTCGACATCGAAACCGCCGAGCAGAGCAAACATGTGCACCAATTCGTTTGGAGCGCTACCAGCAACACCAAGATTTATGACATCTGCGAAGACTACGTGGATATTTCGGTACACGTCGTGAACATTAAGACCGATACATACGACGGTTCGAACACCGAAATTCATACGCGCACCTATGTAAAACTGGCAAACGGCACCGTTGTATATGCCGATCCTGTCAGCGGCACATATAATGAAACTTTGGGGTTGACATAATCAAAAACGTGTGTTATAATGACGGAGTTAACTATTCTATTCTGCCAAAGGAGGGTATAAAATGAAATACGAGACCCCTAAAATGCAGATCGTGGCATTCGAAGCCAAAGAAAACGTTGCAAACGAAAACGAATGGGAATTGGGCTTCGGCGACATGATCTCTAACGACAGCATGCCTAAATAAGTAGCGAAACGAAAACGGTGTATCCGAAAGGATACACCGTTTTTTCGTATGTTTACAAATCGCACGCTTAAGTGAGTTGCGGTTGTGGATTTAGAAACCCTTGCCTCCCTCTTAGAGGGAGGTGGATTTTGCCGTAGGCAAAAGACGGAGGGAGTGTTCCCAATCAACTCCCTCACCGCCTACGGCGGAGCTCCCTCATTGAGGGAGCCGAGAATAATGC
>JAZRQN010000036.1:0-2354 GCA_045649855.1 Acutalibacteraceae bacterium
TCCTCTGGTTTTATCCCTATTTCCACCCGCCTTACAGCGGCTGTTTTTTTATCCTTGTTCTTCGATTTTCCACTCGTCGTGCCAGAAGATATACGGTACGTCGTCGATGAATTTGATGGGCAGCCACACGTAGTCTGCCATAGCGGTGTTCTTCACCGTGATCTCGGTCATCGGCATATTGCGGAGCTGTTCGCGGCGTTCAGGGGACATCGGATAGTCCTCGTCAAAGAGCGCGGCGTAGTATTCCACACCGGTGGGCTTGTCGGGGGTGAGATCGTTCAGCCAGCGGTCTGCCATCGCGATGTACAGATCATCGTAATCGGGATGTTTGAAAATACAGGAGATTTGGCTGTCAAACGAGGTTTTTTTGGGGTCGTCCACGTGCGGATCGCCCAGAATGGTCCACTCACCGTGGATGTCGTCAAAAGTGGCGGTTTCGGACGGGTTGGGCAGTTTGGCACTGGTGCCGGACGTGATGACGTAACCTTTGCCTTTTCTAAAGAAGACGCAAGGCGCTTCACGCACGTAGGGCGGGAACGGACGCTCGTAACGGGTGGTGTAATGGACGGTAGTGTCCAGATAATCGTCGGTCAGATCCATTACGATCATATCGCTGTGTACGCGCTCAAACACGATCACGGCGTGTCCGTCTTCGAACTTCACCAGATCGAAGTCGCCGGATTCCATACCACCGGGATGCAGTTTTCTGTTCACCAGGGTGAAAGGACCTTTGATGGAATCGCTGGTAGCGACTACCATATACTGCACTTCGTCCAGTATCTTCATCCACATGACGTATTTCTTGGTTTTCTCGTTGTACAGAATGTGTGGACGATCCATTTTGCTGTTGGGATGCATCGGGTTTTCGGGATCGTCGGGGGTGGGCATCATGATGATGCCTTCATCCTTCCAGTTGTACAGATCTTTGGATGAATAGAGTTTGACACCCCAATGCCACAGTTCCCATTCGGTGTGGCTTTTTTCTTTGTTTTCACCGTACCAGTAGAATGTGCCGTCTTCATACAGCATACAACCGGCGTGTGCCTGAATGCGTTTTCCTTCCGTGTCCAGCCATTCTTTGCCGGGGCGGATAGATTGATAGTTAGGTGCTTGCATGGGTATACCTCCCAGTTGTTTTTGCAAGGAACAGTATACCATATCTTTTCAAAAAAAACATTGCAAATCATTAGCAGAAATCTTATAAAAATTAACAGGTTGACCGCGCGGTGTTGACTTTTTCGGTTGGTTTGATAAAATGATAAATGTAAAACTATGCTGAAAGGAAGAATTATATGAAACGTATTATTACATTCGGCGAAATTATGTTACGTCTTGCCCCTGAAGGGTATTACAGATTTGTACAGACCGAAACCTTTGGTGCTACCTACGGTGGCGGTGAAGCCAACGTGGCGGTCTCTCTTGCAAACTACGGTATGGATGCCGCATTTGTTACCAAACTGCCTGCTCACGATATCGGTCAAGCGGCGATCAACTCTCTTCGCCGTTTTGGTGTGGACACCAAACTGATCACCCGTGGCGGCGATCGTGTAGGCATCTATTTCTTGGAGAAGGGTGCTTCTCAGCGTCCTTCCAAGGTCATTTATGACCGTGCCGGTTCTTCGATTGCAACCGCAACTACTGCGGATTTCGATTGGGATGCCATTTTTGATGGCGCGGATTGGTTCCATTTCACCGGCATCACGCCTGCTCTGGGCGATAACGTTGCCGCTATCTGTCTGGAGGCTTTGAAAGCCGCTAAAGCGCGTGGCATTACCGTGAGTTGCGACCTCAACTACCGCAAGAAACTGTGGACCAGAGAAAAAGCGGGCGAGGTGATGGGCGAACTGTGTAAATACGTTGACGTGTGCATCGCGAACGAAGAGGATGCCGCTGACGTGTTCGGTATTCACGCCGCAAACACCGACGTTACCAAAGGCGAAGTGAACCACGACGGCTACAAAGACGTGGCGCGCCAGCTCAAAGACCGTTTCGGTTTCCAATACGTTGCCATTACCCTGCGTTCCTCCATCTCTGCGAATGACAACGATTGGGCGGCAATGCTGTTTGACGGTAACGACTTCTATTTCAGCAAACAGTACCGTATGCATATCGTTGATCGCGTAGGCGGCGGCGACAGCTTCGGTGGCGGCCTGATCTATTCCATCCTCAGCGGCTTTGCACCCCAGCAGACCATTGAGTTTGCGGTTGCGGCAAGCTGCCTGAAACACTCGATTGAAGGCGACTTCAACCAGGTGTCGGTTGCCGAAGTGCAAAATCTCGCAGGCGGCGACGGTTCCGGTCGCGTACAGCGCTGATTGAACATTTGGAAGCCCTGTCAAGCCAAAGTGCTTGAC
>JAZRQN010000037.1:0-10976 GCA_045649855.1 Acutalibacteraceae bacterium
ACCGAGCGCCCGATAATGCGCTCGAACGAAACTCGAGGAAACAAAATTCTGTTTTTTTGTAAGGACGATGTTTCGTGGTGTTTTGGTTTACCAAAACCGAGCGCCCGATAATGCGCTCGAACGAAACTCGAGGAAAATAAAAAACGAAGTTTTTTATTTTCACTTTTCACTAATATTTTTAATAATATCGTTCACCGTGTTTTTGAAGTTGGAATCCTGTTCCATGCGTTCTTCCACCTTGCGGATAGCATATACGATGGTGGAGTGATCGCGCGAACCGAATTCTTCGCCGATGCTTTGCATCGGGAGCTGCGTTACGGTACGCATCACGTACTCTGCCACCTGACGCGCCTGCGAAATGGGGGCGGAACGTTTTTGCGAACGGATATCTTCGGGTTTGACCATCATACTGCGCGCCACTTCCGCAATGATCTTATCCACCGTGATGGACACGGGCTGATTGTCGTTGCGAATATCGCGAATCGCGTTTTGTGCGGTCAGCACCGACAGTTTTTCGCCTTTGAGCATGAACTGCGCTTTCATATTTTTGACAACGCCTTCCAGCTGACGAACGTTGCTCTTGAGCTGACCTGCGATATATTCCGCAATGTCATCCGAAATCGGAATGTCCAGCGAATCCGCTTTTCTGCGGATGATGGCAATACGGGTTTCCAGATCGGGCGGCTGAATGTCCGCGGTGAGCCCCATTTCAAAACGGGAACGCAAACGTTCTTCCAAGGTTGCGATCTCTTTGGGCGGACGGTCGGACGTCAGCACGATCTGTTTGTTGTTGGAATGCAGAAAATCGAAGGTGTGGAAGAATTCTTCCTGCGTGCGTTCTTTACCGGACAAGAACTGGATGTCGTCCACCAACAGCACGTCCACCTGACGATATTTCGCGCGCAGTTCTTCACCCGTACCGTTGCGGATCGCTTCGATGATCTCGTTGGTCATCTCCTCGCCTTTGGTGTACAAAATTCTGGCGGTGGGGTTGTTTTTGCGGATCTCGTTGCAAATGGCGTACATCAGGTGGGTTTTGCCCAATCCCGAACCGCCGTAGATGAACAACGGATTATACTGTCCTGCAGGTTTGCTCGCGACCGCCTGAGAAGCGGCATACGCAAACTTGTTGGAAGAACCGACGATGAAGTTGTCAAAGGTGAAGTTGGTTTCAAAACTCGGCAACACCACCTGATTGGAAGCTGCCGTGTTTGCGGCAGGCTTTTGTTCCTCTCGTGCCATGATTTTCAGTCCCAGAGGAATGCCCAACACCTGTTCAAAAGCGCGGATCAAACGCTCGCCGTAATGCTCCAAAATGGTCTTTTTCTGAAATTCGGTATGTACGAGAACAATCACTTCACCGTTTTCAATCGCGACCGGTTCAATGTGGTTGATCCATACGTCAAAAGCAACCTGGCTCAACTTTTCTACGTTGCGCAGATGGTCCAAAATTTCGGACCAGGCTTCTTTAATGGTTTCCATAGTGCTAAACTCTCCTTATATATAAAAAAGCGTATAATAACCTATACTATAATTATATCATACCTTTTTTGAAAAAACAAACGATTTTGCATAATTTTCTGCGAAATTTGCAAAAAAAATCAATTTTTGTTAATCGGATACCAAAAAACGTAAAAAACCGCAAAAAGACGGCATTTTCGGCAAAAGAAAGGGTAAAAAAAACAAACGCAAAATGTGAAAAACGGGATAAGCGTGAAAAAGCAGTGAAATTGCAAAAAACGCAAAAAAGCCTTGACTTTTTTATAAAGGTTAGTATATAATGTGTCTTTGCAAGGTAAACAGTCTGTGTTTTTCTAAAAAACACAGTGGGATCCAGTCTCGAAAGGAGGACGAAAACATGCTTCGTACGTATCAACCGAAAAAACGGCATCGTAAGATGGAACATGGTTTCCGTAAAAGAATGTCCACTGCGAACGGTCGCAAAGTGCTTGCCCGCAGAAGAGCGAGAGGCAGAAAGCAGCTGAGCTACTAAAAACAAAAGGGCCACTAAGCACAACAACTGTGCCTTGTGGCTTTTTTTCGTTTTTAGAAACCACATTTTTCAAGGAGGCGGCGTGATGAAAGAAACGATTTTGCGACAGAATACGCAATTTCGCACATTATATTATCGCGGCGCTTCGCGCGTAGATCCGTTGCTCATCGTGTTCGCGCGCAAAAACCGATTACCCTACACCAGAACGGGCATCACCACCGGAAAAAAGGTGGGAAAAGCGGTCGCCCGTTCCAGATGCCGCCGCGTCATCCGTGCGGCATACCGCTCACTTGCCCCCAACGTGAAAGAGGGATATGACCTCGTCTTTGTCGCCAGAGCCAAAACGGCAACCGTGAAATCGCAGGCGGTCGCGGCATCGATGGAAAAACTACTCGGAGAATTGGGCGTGATAAACGTATGAAACGACTGTTCATCCGTTGTATCCGCTTTTATAAACGCGTGATCTCTCCGCACAAAGCACCTTGCTGTCGGTTTTCCCCCTCTTGTTCCACCTATGCGATCGAAGCGTTTGAAACACACGGCGCAATCAAAGGGTTGGGGCTGAGCATCTGGCGCATTTTGCGCTGCAATCCGTTTTGCAAAGGCGGCTACGATCCCGTTCCGCCCAAAAAAACAAAATAATACCACAGATCGGACGGACACCACTACTACCTCCCAGATCCGCCGATTAACGAAAAAGGAGGACCTCTATTATGATGGCCATTTTCAGCATCTTCGCAGGCCCCTTGGGCGCGTTGATGTCTTTCATGTACGACTTTTTGGGCAGTTATTTTCTGACCATTCTGTTGTTCACCGTGTTGGTCAGATTGTGTATGTTCCCGCTCTCGCTGCGTTCGCAGAAAACGCAGGCAGACCGTGCGCGTCTTGCTCCCCGTTTGGAGAAATTGCAGAAGAAGTACGGTAAAGATCAGCAGAAGCTGATGGAAAAACAGCAGGAACTGTACCAAAAAGAAGGCGTTAAAATGACCGCAGGCTGTCTGCCCACCATCGTGCAGATGTTGGTGCTGATGAGCGTTATCGCGGTGATTTACAAACCGCTGACCTATTTGGAAAAAGTGCCGGAAGATGCGATCAACAAGAGCATCATCGCGATTGCCGAAAACATTGACGATGACAAGGTGAAAGCCGAACTGGTCAAGACCGACAAAGAAGGCAACATCACCGAAGTACAGAACAACTACTACGGCGAACTGCGCTTGCTCAAATACGTCAGTCAGTATCCCACCGAAGTGAAAGCGGCACTTGCCGAAGCAAAAGTGGAAGACGTGGACGCTACCTACGAACAGATGACGGCGGTTACCGAAGACTTCTCGGTGTTCGGTATTTCTCTGCTGGATCAGCCGTGGCAGGGCAGTTTCACCAAGATCAACTCCATGTGGTTGATTGCGATTTTGTCCGGTCTGACCGCATTTGCGACCAGTTGGGTGTCCATGCGCTTTATGAAAGCGGGCAACCCCGAGCAACAGCCCGGTCAAGGTTGCATGAACGGCAGCATGATGCTCATGATGCCTGCGATGTCCCTGTTCATTTCTTTCTCGGTGCCCGGCGGTGTTGGTTTGTACTGGATTCTCTCCAACCTGCTTGCCATCGTGCAGACGATCGTTCTCAACTCCATTTACAACCCTGCCAAGATCCGTGCGCAGGCGTATGTGGACTATGAAGAACGCCGTCGCCGCAAGAAGGAAGATAAAAAACGCCTTGCAGAAGCGAGAGCAAAAGAAGATGCGGCAATCGCTGCAGAAAAAGCGGCAAAAGAAGAAGCCGCGAAAGCAAACAAGAAAAATAAAGATACTCTGCCCCCCTCCGACACCACGTCAGCAGAGGACACCAAGGAGGAATAATCATGGCAAAAGAACTCACTGTGAAAGCGCCTTCCGTTGAGGAAGCAAAAGAAAAATTGGTCGCGGCACTTGGCGTGCCTGCCGAAAGCATCCGTTTTGAGGTCATCGCAGAGCCGGTCAAAAAGACGCTTGGTTTGTTTGGCGGTGCAGACGCGGAAGTGAAAGGCACCATCACCGGTTCTCCTGCAGAAGCGGCTCGCGCATTCCTGCTGGACGTGCTGGCGAAAATGGGTGTTGAACAGGCGGAAGTTACCATCGAAGAAAAGAACGAAACCTGCATTCTCACCGTTGAGGGTGAAGATCTGGGCTTCATCATCGGTCGCCGCGGCGAAACGCTGGATGCTTTGCAGTATCTGGTCGGCTTGGTTGCCAACCGCGTTGACAACAGTTACTATCGCATCAACATCGACATCGGCAACTACCGTGAGAAGAGAGAAAAGACCCTCGTATCTTTGGCGAAAAAGATCGGCGGTCAGGCGGCTCGCACCGGCAGACGCACCTCTCTCGAGCCGATGAACCCCTATGAGCGCCGCATTATCCACACCACCGTGCAGGATATTGAGGGTGCGACTTCCTGGAGTGTGGGCAGTGATGCCGCACGCCACGTGGTGATCGGCCCGTCGGACGATAACCCCGTGAAAGAACAGCGCGCACAGCGTCGTCGCCGCAACCGTGGCGGCAAATCCGGTGGTGCAGAGCACACCGAAAACAGAAGTGAGCGCCCTGCTCGTCGCGAAGAGGGCGTTGCCCCCGGCAGACCGGTTCGCCAGTTCGTACCGCGCTCCAACCCCCTGCCGATGGCAGACGGCGCATCCTTGCCGCAGAAAACCGAGTCGGAAGCCGAGCGCTCCGCCTCCCTGTACGGCAGAATTGATCTGTAATCAAACCAGCAACAAAAAACCCGATGCACAAAAGTGCATCGGGTTTTTGTTTGTATACCGTTATGGCGTTATCGTTTTTCGACAACTTCGCCCTGCTTTTTGTAGATACTGTTTTGAGGCACGAAACCGCGCACCGCGGACAGCGGATACACGTTGCTCTGTTTGCCGATCACCGTGCCCGGATTGAGCACACTGCCGCAACCGATCTCCACGTTGTCGCCCAGCACAGCGCCCATTTTCTTGAGGCCCGTTTCGATTTTGCCCTCCGCCGTTGCGATGCAAACGAGGGTTTTGTCGCTTTTCACGTTGGAGGTGATAGAACCTGCGCCCATGTGGGATTTGTACCCCAAAACCGAGTCGCCCACGTAGTTATAATGCGGCACTTGCACGTTGTCAAACAAAATGACGTTTTTCAGTTCGGTGGAGTTACCCACCACGGCGTTTTCGCCCACCAGCGCGTTGCCGCGGATGAAGGCGCAATGACGCACTTCGGTGTTGGCGCCGATGATGACGTTCTCCCCGATATACGCTGAGGGGAACACCTTTGCCGTTTTGTGAATCCACACGGTTTCCGAGGGATGATCATATTCGTCGGGATTCAGCGTGCCGCCCAATTCCAAAATAAACGCACCGATTTCTTTCAAGGCTTCCCACGGATAGGTGGTGTTGGCGAGCAGCGGCGCTGCGGCGGTATGGGTGAGATCAAACAAGTTTGCGGTTTTCAACTGTTCATACATCGTTTTATACCTCATTTACAACGTTTTTGGGAGTACCGTTCATAAAAGCTTTTACGTTTTCGGCGACCAGACCGACCAGTTTTTCGCGCACGTCGGGCGGCGCCCACGCGATGTGCGGTGTTACAATACAGTTGGGAGCGGAAAGCAGCGGATTGTCCGCGTGCATCGGTTCGGCGGTCAACACGTCAATGCCTGCGCCTGCGATGACACCATCGCGAAGCGCTTTTGCCAAAGCCGCCTCGTCGGTCAAACCGCCTCTGGCGGTGTTGATGAGAAAAGCGGAGGGTTTCATCAGCGACAGGGTCTCTGCGTTGATCACGCCGCGATTTTCCTCGGTGAGCGGACAATGGAACGTGAGCACGTCCGCCTGCTTGAACAATTCGGTGGCGGACACGGTTTCCATGTCAGGACACTTGTGCGGCGAACGGGTGTGCACCAAAATGCGCATACCAAGCGCTCTGCCGATCTCCGCGACCCGTCTGCCGATAGCACCAAACCCGAAAATACCCAGCGTTTTGCCCATGAGCAAGGTCTGCGGAAACTTGAAATAGGTGAACTGCTTGGAGCGCACCCAATCCCCCGCTTTGACTGAGGCGTCATACTGCGGAATACTGCCGGCGAGTGCCAGCAACAGCGAGAAGGTGTGCTGTGCCACCGCGTCGGTGGAGTAGCCGGGCACGTTGCAAGCGAAAATTCCGCGCTTGGTTGCGGCGGCAAGATCGATGTTGTTGTATCCCGTGGCAAACACGCCCACCATTTTGAGATGGGGGCAAGCATCCATCAACCGTTCGGTGATTTCCGCCTTGTTGCACAGCAGAACGTCTGCATCTTTGCAAATATCGGGCAGTTTTTCAGCAGGCATCAGGTCATACACCGTGGTATCGCCAAGCGCAGTGATGGGGGTTAAGGATACGTCGCCGTTGGAAATGGTATCAGCATCCAAAATGACAATATTCATCCTGCCACCTCCTTGTAAAGTCCTCATCAGTATACCACAAAACTCTCAAAAAAGCAACGCTATTGAAACTGAAACAAATGGGCTTGAAAGTCTTAATTAAAAATGGTATAGTAACATCAACAACCAAGCATTGTTGTGCAAAATCCTCCCTCTGACGAGGGAGGTGGCAAAACGTTAGTTTTGACGGAGGGAGAGAAAGTGAAAAAATACAACAAAGCAAATATCCCTCTTGCAAAAATATTGAGAAAAAACATGACGCCGTGGGAACAAAAACTATGGTATGGGTTTTTAAGAAATTATCCCGTCAGATTTCAAAGACAAAAAGCGATTGGAAATTACATCGTGGATTTTTATTGTGCTAAGGCAAGATTAGTAGTTGAACTGGACGGGGGCGGACACTATACTGTCGAACAAACAGAAAAAGATAAAGTCCGTATAACACAATTAGAGAGTATGAATTTAACGGTATTAAGAATTTGCAATTTATATATTGACCGTAATTTTAGCGGTGTATGCGAATATATAGATTTGGCGGTTAAAAAATCTCTCCCTCAGTCAGCTTCGCTGACAGCTCCTTAGCAGGACAGCCACCCCTCTGCCCTTCGGGCATCTCCCCTGTTAGGGGAGTACCTCATCAGGGGGAGCTTAAGACCTAATGCGGCAAAAAATTATGCAAATACAAAATAAGGAGTACATACTATGACTATTTTTGCACAATGGCTCAACACCACCTTTGCGGGAATTGATGCGGCGGTGGCGCAGCTTGCGTTTTCTCTGCACGAGGGTGCGCTTGGCGGTTTCTTCGATTTCTTTTTCCCGAACTTCACCCATCTGGGAGACGAGGGATTGCTGTTCATTTTGTTTGGCATCGTTTGCCTGTTGTTCGCCCGTGCCAGAAAAGGCGGCGCATCTATGCTCATTGCATTGCTGCTTGGGCTTTTGATGACCAATTTGTGGCTGAAAGTGATGGTGGCAAGACCCCGTCCGTACGTAGACGAGGCAAACATTTTCCGCGAGTTTTGGCTTGCCATCGGACACGGCTTGGAAAGCGAGGCAGGCTCGTTCCCGTCGGGACACACCACATCCGCCTTTGCCGCCATGACCGCGGCGTTCTGGGCATTTGACAAGCGGTACAGCTGGACCGGCTTTGTGCTCGCAGGTCTGCTGGCGTTCTCCCGTATTTACGTCCACGTGCATTATTTCTCGGATATTTTGGGCGGTATGCTGGTAGGTTTCATCGCAGGAACGGTGGCGTTCTTGCTGATCAGTCTGCTGTTTGGGAAACTGGAAAAATCCCAAAAACCTGCCGCAACGTTTGTGTGCAAAGCGAGCATTTTGAACGTTTTTCGCAAAAAAGATGCGTGAAATCCCATTGACAAAACACGACAATATCGGTATAATATACCTGCCTTTACACGACTGACGGATCATGCAGAGTTTACTGCAAGGGAGTGCAAGGGTTTTTGGCCGACCGTCTGGGCAGATCAGTGTAAACTGGTCTGCCTTTCTGTTTTATGATTCACAAGGAGTGATATGTTATGACCCATGAAAACTGGAACGGATTTGTCTGTGGCACTTGGTGTGATGAGATCAACGTGCGCGACTTTATCCAAAAAAACTACAAAGAATACACCGGAGATGCCGCGTTTTTGGCAGGCGCCACCGCGCGTACCACCGCGCTGATGGACAAACTGCAGGCGCTGTTCAAAGAAGAACGTGCAAAAGGCGGCGTGTTGGATATCGACACCGAAACGGTTACTTCGTTGACCGCGTATGCGCCCGGCTATCTGGATAAAGACAACGAACTCATTGTCGGTTTGCAGACCGACGCGCCTTTGAAACGCGGTGTCAACCCCTTTGGCGGTATTCGTATGGCGCGTCAGGCGTGCGAAGCATACGGCTACAAGATGAGCGACAAAATCGAGGAAGAATTCAAATACCGCACCACCCACAACGACGGCGTGTTCCGCGCATATTCTGACGAAATGCGCGCCGCGCGCAAATGCCACGTTATCACGGGTCTGCCGGATGCTTACGGCCGCGGCCGTATCATCGGCGACTATCGTCGTGTGGCATTGTACGGTATCGACCGTCTGATCGAAGAGAAGAAAAAGGACAAAAAGGCCTTGCAAGACGGCACGTTCAACTCTCCGCAGATCCGACTGGACGAGGAATTGTTCAGACAGATCGCATTTTTGGGTTATATGAAAGAAATGGCGGCGATGTACGGTTATGACATCTCCGGTCCTGCGAAAGACACGAAAGAGGCCATTCAGTGGACCTATTTTGCGTATCTTGCCGCAATCAAAGAGCAAAACGGTGCGGCGATGTCGCTGGGCCGTGTCAGCACCTTCTTTGACGTGTATATCGAGCGCGATCTGGCGAGCGGCACGCTCACCGAAGAGGGCGCGCAGGAACTCATTGACGATTTTGTGATGAAACTGCGTATGGCGCGCCATCTGCGTACCCCCGAATACAACGAACTGTTCGGCGGCGACCCGATGTGGATCACCGAAGTGGAAGGCGGTATGAGCGAAGACGGCAGAACGCTGGTGTCCAAGACCTCGTTCCGTTTCCTCAACACCCTGTACACGCTGGGCCCCTCCCCCGAACCGAACCTGACCGTTTTGTGGTCTACGCAGTTGCCCGAGGGCTTCAAAAGATTCTGCGCGAAAGTGTCTGCCGACACCGATTCCATCCAGTATGAGAACGATGACGTGATGCGTCCGCTGTACGGCGACGATTATGCGATCGCCTGCTGTGTGTCCGCAATGAAAGTGGGCAAACAGATGCAGTTCTTCGGCGCGCGTTGCAACCTCGCCAAATTGTTGCTCATCGCCTTAAACGGCGGTTACGATGCGACCAGCAATATGCATATCGGTCCGCAGATGCCCGTGATGGATTGCGATAAACTCAATTTCCAGGAAGTGATGAACCGTTTCGAGACCTACATTGCGTGGTTGTCCCACCTGTACGTCAACACCATGAACGTCATTCACTATATGCACGATAAATATGCGTACGAAAAATCCCAGATGGCGTTGCACGACACCTACGTCGATCGCTTTATGGCGTTCGGCATCGCAGGTCTGTCGGTGGTTGCCGACTCGCTGTCCGCTATCAAGTTTGCGCGTGTGCGTCCCATCAAGAACGAAGAAGGTTTCATCGTTGATTTTGAAACCAACGGCGAATTCCCGAAATTCGGCAACGACGACGATCGCGTGGACCTCATTGCGAAAGATCTCACCCACCGCGTGATCACCGAACTGCGCAAGACCCCTGCCTACCGCGAGGCGATCCACACCCTGTCGGTGCTGACCATCACCTCCAACGTGATGTACGGCAAAAACACGGGTGCGACCCCCGACGGCAGAGGCGCAGGCGAAGCGTTTGCACCGGGCGCGAACCCGATGCACAACCGCGAGGAAAACGGCGCGCTGGCTTCCCTCAACTCGGTGGCAAAACTCAGCTTCCACGATTGCCGCGACGGTATTTCCAACACCTTCTCCATCACCCCCGAAGCACTCGGCCGTGAGGAAGAAGAGCGCATCGGCAATCTGGTTACCATTCTGGACGGCTATTTCGCCAAGGGCGCACATCACATCAACGTGAACGTCTTAAACCGCGAAACGCTGATGAAAGCGTACGAAAATCCCGAGGATTACCCGAACCTCACCATCCGCGTGTCCGGTTACGCGGTCAACTTCAATAAACTGTCCAGAGAACAACAGCGCGAAGTGATCAGCCGTACCTTCCACGAGGCGATGTGATGACGGGATATATCCATTCCATCCAATCGATGGGTACGCTGGACGGCCCGGGCGTGCGATTTGTGGCGTTTTTGCAAGGTTGCAACCTGCGTTGCGGCTGTTGCCACAATCCCGATACCTGGGGTGTCGGCGGCACGGCTTTTGAAGCGGCAGATCTGGTGGATCGCGCCGTGCGGTTTCGGGAATATTTCGGTGAGAACGGTGGTATCACCCTCTCCGGCGGTGAACCGCTGTTGCAAGCGGCGTTTTGCCAAGAGGTATTCACCCTTGCAAAACAGCAGGGCATCAACACCTGTCTGGACACGTCGGGCAGTTTGCTGAACGAGGACGTGAAAGACCTGCTTGGCGTTACCGATCGCGTGTTGCTGGATATCAAATATACCAACCCCGAACAGTATCCGCTGTACGTGGGCTGTGAAATGGATGCGCCGCTCGCCTTTTTGCAATATCTGAACGAACAGCAAATCCCTACTACCCTGCGACAGGTAATCATCCCCACCCTCAACGATACGAATGAGAACGCCACGGCATTGGCTGCTATCGCCGCCGCGCACGAATGTGTGGACAAGGTGGAGTTGTTACCCTTTAAAAAGATTTGTCAGACCAAATATGATATGCTGGGGTTAAAATTCCCCTTTGCGCATCTCCCTACCCCTACCAAGGAACAGATGGACGCGCTCGGTCGTTTGCTGTGAGGATATGAAAAATGATAAAAGCACTCTTGCACCGATTGGGTGCAAGAGTGCTTTTTTGTGCAAAGTCGGACGGAAAGGAA
>JAZRQN010000038.1:0-6906 GCA_045649855.1 Acutalibacteraceae bacterium
AATGCGTTAAAAAGCCGCGGTACGCGTCAGCGTTACCGCGGCTTTTTGCCTTTTCTACCATCCAAAATTCTTGTATTTTAGGTGTCTCGAAGTTTTGTAGCGAAATATTTTGTTCGTTCTCAAAGTTGCCAAACCGTAGTAATACTGTATGTCTTATAAGGTTTGGCAACAAAGAGGCGGAGAAAATATCGGCGAAAAACCGATTTCTCCCTATGTGAACGCTCCGAACGGGTGGCGATTATATTATGCCGTATGCAGCACATCACGCAATCTGCCCACAAAATCGGACAGAAAGTTTGCGCCTCTTGCGGCAAAAACACCGGTCAAGATACACCCGATCGGTTTCCACGTAAATGCCATACCGAGCGCACCGTACACGTCCGCACCAACCGACAGACACAATCCGACCGAGACCGCGATTGCGGTCATCTGCATAATCACCGTCTGTTTGTTGCCTTTCCAGGTTAAAACGGCGGTTTTTGCGTATTCCACCAACGCTTCCACCGTTATGGCGATCACGCCTGCCGATAATATAACTTCTATACTCACGGTTCTGTTCCCTCCCGTTTATCCAGACGCTTGTGCGCGCTTTTGGTGGACTCCTCCACACGAGTTACACGATCGCGCACCTCGTCCAACTGTTCTCTGACATCCGCCATCAGCACGTCGTTTTTATCCACCTGACCGCGAATATGTTTAATATCCGAACGCATTTCGGACAATTCCGCCGCTTTCTGTTCATCTCTTGCGCGCATACCGCGCAAATTGGAAACAAGCGCCACGATCACACCGGCGGCAGACAACAGCGACAGCCATCCGGCAAGATCTAAATTCTCCATCTTTTCCCCTCCTTTGTCAGCGGTAAGTAATAACCATACTGTCCACCGCCGACAATCCGTCAAAATGTATCCGCACACCAAACCGTGTTGTGCGAATACTCTTTGGGGAAATCTGCACACCGTCTTTGAGATAACCGCTCTTGAGCGTAACGGTCTCACCGCATTCAACACCATCGTACAGGCAAGAAATATTTGCAGTCAAATCTGTAGGCCTATCCATGCCGATGCGCAACCGCAAAATTTGTTTTTTCTTAGTCGGTTCGCCAAAATCATACATTTTGGTGCACAGAGAGGCTGCAATGCGCTGTTGTCCCCAACCGCTACCTGTATACACGCCATCTGCTACCCTGCTCTCAAGGTGCAGCATTTGGTCAAGCACTGAGGTGTCCTTCTCCAACCGCAACAACGCAGACATTTCCTGTCCGTTTCCATACAAGAGAAAAATCGGCTGTTCGTGCGGCAACTGCCAGACATACCAGGCAAGTTGCTGATTGGTGGTAGTATCATAGGCGGACGGAGATTGCCCAAACGCTTTCTCATCAATGCGCAATGCATACACCGTATGCTCCACCAGCAGCAAATAATAGCCTTTGTACACACCCGCCGAAGCTTCTGCCCACGCCGTTTTTTCGTGTTTGGACAACAGCGGTGATATCGCCTCTGATAGTTTACGGATGGTGCATCCGCCCGAACTTTCCACTAATGTATATACACATCCGTTGACATCCGTCCAACACAAGCGATTTCCGCAAAGGGCAATCGTATGCGGACCTGTACAACCGATACTTGCATGCAATGGTGTTATGGGGAAATATTCGGTTTTGCCGATGGCGGTCTCTGCCAAACTGCCATCTACCGCACCAACCGACACCCTCACCGTATCGGTCAAACTGTACAGTTCCCGTTCTTTGAAAATCACCAAGCGATCACCCTGTTTTGCCAGTGCCGTGATCGCTTGGTTGGGATCTCCGACCGCAATATAGTTGCTTTCGGGATAATACAGCGGCTGTCCCTGTTCGCTCCAATAGATGCGATTGCGCTTTTGCGAACTGCCGCCGACAAACTGTCTGGAATCGCAACCTGCACGCGAACCGCCAAACCAAGTGGAAAAGCCCATAGATGCAATACATTTCTTTTCCATTGCCGTGCGCTCTTTGGATGCATAGATCGTCAGATTATCGCCGCCGGCATCCGGCATGATATACGGTTCACCGCTCTTATACACGAATTTCACGCGACCGCTGGCACGAACCACCTGCATCTGCACGCCATATCCGTCATATCCGCTGACAGTATCAGTGGATGGTATCGTATATGTCGCAGTAGTGCCATCATCACGTTGTAATTCCGCACGAATCACACTGCTGTGCAAAGACGTATACGGCAAAAAATATGCCGAATCCTGCGAGGTGGTGGTGTACTTGGCGCAAAACTTATCGGTCAGCAAATTGCGTGATTCGTGATTCGGCTTGGGATTACCGGGGTGGCGCCAGGTCGGTTTCACACCCTCACCGCCAACCAACACGCACGGCACATACGCCTCGCTTTGTACCGCACGCCACGCAAACGTACTGCTGTCCTGTGCATAAATATCACCATTCGTCAAAAAGATCAGCACATCCTCAGTCTCCGAAAAGGGGTATTCCACCACCATACCCTCAACATCCTTTGGCAGTTCGCTGATAAACCCTTCCAAAACGAATTTGCCGTCATAGGTTAAGATGCCCGTTTGCAAAGTAACGTTTCCGGTTGCTCTATCCAACACACGACGCAGGAAACGACGTCCCATACACCTGTCACGTGTGCTGTCCTCCCCCGAAAATTTCCATTTGACCATCGCATTGTGTACCGTTAGCCCCTGACCACTTTGTACGCAAAAAGCAGGGCGTGTACGCAACGCACCTTTTTGCCACCACATATTGCAAACCTCGGACAGTTGGCTGTCGGGAATACGCCGATCACTGGCACGGTAGGTACAGCCACCACGCAACGCATCCACCGTAAAATCAACGGTCTTCTGCGTGCCACACGTAGGGAATTTCATACGCAATCCCCCTTCAAGCCGCGAAACAGCACATCCAAACGTCGGCGTGAAGTGGTCGCCGCCGTGCGCTTACGGTTATAAATGGTAGCGTACAACTGCTGATTGTTGCCGTCCCCCTCGCACAACGCAATCAACATCGCCACACCGTACGGCATCACATCCGTTAACTGTTTTTGCGGCAACAGCACCACTTCATCCAGAGAGCGCAACGGTGTAAAGTGTTCCAACTTGTCTGTGTGCCACAAATCCGCATATATCTGGTTAACCACCGCCAAACCGCGCGCTTGCAGTTCCGTATCGCTGCCACTGTCCGGTCGGCCGTAAATATCCGTATAGTTGAGCAATCGCAACGCTCGCTCTAACACATCTCGTCCGCTTCGCATAATCTCCCTCCTTTTTGAGCGGGGCGGTGCCGCGCTCTCGCACGACACCGCCCGAACGGTCTATTAGTATACGTACGCGTAAATCGCGTTCTCCATGTTGTTGCGGATGAACAGATCATAGTACACGCGGTAGTCGAATTTCCACGCGTCCGCGTTGAGGTTATGCGCAGGGTCAAACGCACGCACCTTTTCGGTCTTTTTGACCAGAGAAGCGGCACGTTTGGGCATCACCAGCAGACCGATGCTCTTGGCATTGTCCGCAGGTTTGAAACCGCCGTCGATCTGACCGTCGGTAACACCGTCATTGAAGACGTAAGCGGTCTTCATACGACTGTCGGGAGTGGGCAGAACGGCAACGCCGTTGAGAGATTTCACCTCGGTGTTCACAGCGCCTTTCTTGAAGGAGTTGACCACCAACATACGGGAAATGTCAGCACTCTGCTGCAGAGCAGCCCACATCTCGCTGTCTACAAACGCAACCAGTTCCTCGTCATAGCCGACTTCATTCTGTACCTTGCGGATAGCTTCGGACAACATCGAAAACGCATCGGTGTCGGGAGTACCTTCCACCGTCTGGGTCCGGGTAGCGGCAAAACCGCCCAGTTTGGACAGCACGTAAGCGTCGATTTCAGGCACGACCTGCGTACGCACAAACTCACCCATCACCTGACCTGCAAGATCGGCAATACCGGTTTCATCATTGTCTTCACGGTCAAGCTGGAAAGAGCGACCGCGATCCTGAGACAAGGTGTACGGTTCTGCGGAAACGGACACGGTACCGGACACAAAGCCGGTATCACGGTCATAGTTGCCAAGACCCGAGAAAGACATCTCGGGGATCAGGACGGTTTTGCCGCCCACAAACTTGGCACGCAGAGTGTTGTCAGCCAAGAAGCCGGTTACCGGTTTATGCACGATCGCTTTGTCCAGTTCACCGGTCATAGTGGATTCGAAGTTTTCAAAATCAATACTCATATTGTATTCTCCTTTTCGTTATATAAATTGCTCAGGAAAGAGCTTTTTCGAATGCGCGGGCAAATGCATCCGAAACAGGTGCCGCCCGCAGAGCACCCGTTTGCAGAGAACCAACGGCGCAAGCCGCCGTGCGTTCCCGTCTTGCCTCTTCGGCCGCAATGGCCTGCTGTTCATAAAAGCGGTGGCGCAAATACGCATCAAACAGAGATACGTTCTGCTCGCGCGCGATCTGCAACACCCTCTCCGGCACCTGCTCGAGACTCTGCACCTCCGGGAACTCTTGCTGTAAAGTTGCAAACCCTTCCACCGACACAGACTCCTCGTTGACACTCGGTTGTGCCTCCGTTTCGACATCGGGGGTGTTAGTGGGCATATCGGGGGTGGTTTCCACCACCGTTTCCAAACATTCTTCCATACCTACACCCCTTTCTGCCGCAACTCGGCAAGCAATCGCTTTTGACCGGGAATCGTGCCTGCAGGCAATCTGCTGACAAACTGGGACGCGGTGATGACACCGTCATCCAGCAGTTTGGTGAGAATCTGCAAACTCGTTCCCTCATCTCCCGTTACTGATTCGGATACGTCTACCTTAACCGAGAATAGCAGATTTTCACAACTCGCACCGTCGAAATCGCAGTAGCGATCCCCCTGCTCGTTGTGCAGTTTGAGCGGACGGTGTCCGTACATCGCGATCCAGAATTCTGCCCACACCCGTGCCACATCCTCACAAAACGTGAAGAAACGGTTGCGGAGCAGTTGCATCGGTTTAATCGCCGCTTCGCGTACCGCCAAAATGGCGGATGCGTTGTCGGGGTGTACGTCGCCGAGCACCACACCGCTGACACCTGCCTGCGACAGGGTATCGCTGATGAGGGTGGAAATACCGGTGTCAAACTGAGAAGAATACGCCGGCGGATCCACGTATCTGATCGCACGATCCACATCCTCCCCACTGCCGTACACCGGAATGATCTGACCGGGATCATTGGTAATCGGCTGGGTTACCACATCACCGTTGACCACCATGATCGGCATGCCCGTCATCATAGTTGCCCACACCGATGCAGTCAGCATACGGTTGATTGCGATCTGATTGGGGATGAGATGCACGATCTCGCTCTCACCGTATCCGCAGCCATGTCGGGTACTCCAACGGAAAGTGGCAAACGGATACAAGCGAATGCCCAAACACCAAGGCGGTCGCACCACCGCGTTGCCGCACACCTGCATACCCCATACTCGTTCCACGCCGTTCTCGTCCGCTTCTTTCCAGAAACGAGTGAGCACCGTGGCTTTGGGCGGCATATCGTCCGCGCCGTACACCGCGTCGGGTTTGATATGCTGCCATCCGCTGCCGCCAAATCGTTTGGCGGTGTGTTGCAGGCGTTGCACGGAACACTGCTGTGCAATGATGATATACGGCTGATGTTGCAGCACGTCCACCGTGGGATCGCCCAAAATCAGTTGATCCACGTGTAACAGCTCGCTGACAATATCGCCGCGAATGGGGGTGGTGCAGGCAAGATCTGCAAACAACCCCGTATCCAAACGGTCATCCCAATAAGTATACAGGATGCCGGTGCCGGTAATGTATGCGTCCAGCATGGCCCTTTGTTTCAGGTCATCGAACTTCAGACGCTCCGCCGTATCGGCGAAATGATCGGACAGCACGCACGCAATACGACCAAGTTGAGTTTCGCGGTCGCAAGCGCTCTCATCACCATCCCTCCATCGTTTGATAGATTCACTGATGGTCGCGGTATCGGGAATTCCCTCCGCAGAAAAGGTAACGGACACGGGGTCCGAACCGACAACCGCCATTTTATAATCGGCAATGCGTTTGATAACGTTCTGGCGTACAAGAGGGCGGTCCTCCCCACATCCTGCACCGTGCCATTGATCGCCGAGATAAAACCGCTCATTGATCTCGTTCTGCCGCATCATACCGTGTCTGCCGATTCCTTGTTTATACCGTACGCCGCGAGCGTATTCCTGCTCCACCTGCGTCGGTGTTAACTTTCGCTTCACTGTTTATCTCTCCTCTCCCAAAACTGTCGGTCGGCTGCTTGCCACTGCCGTCATACTGCAAAAAATTCAGCAGTTCGCGCCAACCGATTTCACTGACGGTATCGCTGCGCGGCTGTCGCCGCGTGCGGTCGGGTTTGCGGTTTGGTTTACTGCATCTGCCGCAAACAAACCCTGCGCCTGCCGTCAGCAAAAACAACCATATACCTGCCATTGTCTCTACCATGCTTGTCCCTCCTTTCATCCGCCCCAACGACCGCGCATATCCGCCGCCCCCACCGCACCAACAGATGCGGTGATCTTGAGTCCGCTTTTGCGGCGCGGCAGATCTTCCATCGCGTATCGCAGAGCATCCATCAAATGGTTTTCGCTGTCTTGCGGTTTGTTGCTGAACGCCCCTGCTGCCCCACCCGGCAACGGTTCCCAGGCATATGCCGCCAATTCCGCCGCCGTATGTACACAATCGGGATGCACCAAAATGCGGTATTCCTGCAACCGCGCAATGCCCGTATTGACCGAGTGCGCACCTTTGGACGCTGCACACAACCGTGTGATGCCCAGCCGCCGCAGATCCTCGTTGGATTTCGGCTCAGCGCTGTCCGCACGAATGCGCTCTTTGGCGTACCCTTTTCGTTGCAAC
>JAZRQN010000039.1:0-10313 GCA_045649855.1 Acutalibacteraceae bacterium
TTTGTTTGTCAAACTTGCGATATTGCTGTGTGGCGGTATGGTCGGCGGCATGATCGGCGTGAGCAAAACATGATCAAGTGATCGTCGGGATGTTGCATCATCGGTGCGACATCCCGTTTCGCTTTTTAGGACATACGTCTACCACGAGTTGCATATACTGCGATAAGGGAGTGATCGTATGTTTCGGACAACCCATCGTGGTGTGCGGCAGTGTAGCCGCTTTATTCGTTCTAACAGCCGCTTGATGATATTGTTGTCCTTGTTGTTGACAGGGGTGGCGGTCGGCTGTATATTGTTTCGTGTGTACGGTAAAACGGAAAGTGATTTTCTTGGCACCTTGCTGGCGGTGGAATCGCCGTCGGTCGGTTTCCGGTCGTTGCTGTTTGCTGTATACAACGCCAGTTTTCAAATCTTGATACTGTTACTCGTGCTGTTTTTCTGCGGTCTTTCTGCCTGCGGATTGCCGATTGTATTGCTGATACCGCTGTTCTTCGGATTGGGGATGGGTATGAGCGAGGCATACTATTACAGTATCGGATGGACGGGCGTTCTGACCGCGGTCGTTGTGCTGTTGCCGCCTTTTGTATTAAAAGCTACGGCGTTGCTGATGGCGTGTGCGGAATCGATGCGTATGACATTATTGCTCGGTCATCGCCTGTTGTCCGCGCAAGCGGAAACAGAGGGGATGTACGCACAGTTTCGTTTGTATCTGTTGCGGTTTGCCGTGTTTGCTTTGATCGCTCTTGTGGGCGGTATCGGAGAAGTGTTGATACGGTTACTGATGTAAAAAGGAGATAATTTCGTGAATCTGAAAGATCAATTTCGTGGACGGTATTTGCGTGAAGGCGTCGGCATATACAGAGGCGAACCGCAAAAAGGACCCGTGCGCCGTTTTTTTGAGATTATTGGTACAAAGTGGTTTAGCCTGATGCGCGCGAATCTGTTGTATATCCTGTTGTCTTTGCCGTTGCTCACCAATGGTTTGGGCGAAGCAGGACTCACCTATATCACCCGCAGTGCCGCGCGCGGCAGATTTGCGTATCCGGCGTACGATTTCTTTAAAACCGTTCGCAGAACCTGGAAACGGGCGTTACCTGTCGGCATTATCAATCTCGCAGTGTGGGCACTGCTGGGATATAACTGCTACTTTTACGTTGCTTTGCTACTCAGCGGTCTGGCATCTTCCTATCATTGGCTGATGTTGGGGTTGAATTTGATCGGTATGTTGGTATATTCGTTTATGGGTTACTATCTGCCGATTATGTTGGTAACGTTTGATCTGTCTCTCAAGCAGATGTACAAAAACGCATTTATGTTTGCACTGCATAATTTCAGGACAAACATCCGTATCTTTGGTATTATGCTTGGGGTGGTGGTTGCGCTGGCTTCACCGCTGCTGGTGATGGATTATCGTTTGTGGCTGGCGATTTTTCTGCTTTTATATGTTGTGTTTTATCCGGCGTTCCGCTCGTTGCTGATACAGTTTTCGATCTTCCCGTATATCAAACGGAATATGATCGATCCGTATTATGAGCAACATCCCGAAGCGGATAAAAAAGCGATGCGCGCTTTGAATATTGAAATTGAAGAGGAAGAGGATGCGGTGTTTGAAGACCGCAGACCCGAAAAATAAGGAGTGGTAATCGATGGATCGAGTATTACCGTATATTTGTTGCGGTTTGTTGTTGCTCGCCGTGATATTGCTGTTGATCGTACTGCGTCGTTTGAGTGCAAAAGAGCGTAACACTACCGATAGCGCGGCAAAACTGGAACAGATGCGCATTGATATGTTGCGCGAACTGCGTGAAAATCGCGAAGAGAGCAATCGCAGTGTGCAGACCGCGGTAAAATCGATGGGCGATATTTTACTGACCGCGCAGTCGGAGGCGAATAAAGCCAATCTCGCGGCGATGGAAACCACCCGCAAATCGGTGCAGGACGGCATGCACGAGATTCGAAATGAGAACAACCGCCAACTGGAGCAGATGCGTCAGACGGTGGATGAGAAACTGCAAAAAACGCTCAATGACCGTATTTCCGAATCCTTTAAATTGGTCAACGAACGTTTGGAACAGGTGCATAAAGGACTTGGTGAAATGCAAACGCTCGCATCGGGCGTGGGCGATTTGAAAAAGGTGCTGTCCAACGTGAAAACGCGCGGCATCTTGGGCGAAATCCAGCTTGGTTCTATTTTGGAAGAGATCCTATCTCCCGAACAGTACGAAGCCAACGTGGCGACCGTTCCCGGTAGCAAGAACGTGGTGGAATTTGCGGTGAAAATGCCCGGTACGGGCGGCGAAACGGTGTATCTGCCGATCGATGCTAAATTCCCTGCGGATGCATATATGCAGTTGATGGATGCGTATGATGCAGGGAATAAAGAATTGGTGGAAATTGCAGGCAAGACCCTGGAGACCCGTATCCGCCAGTTCGCAAAAGATATTCGAGATAAATATATCGCACCGCCGTACACGACCGAATTCGGTATTATGTTTTTGCCGTTTGAAGGCTTGTACGCCGAAGTGGTGCGCCGTGGTATGGTGGAAGTTTTACAACGCGATTATCACGTGAATATCGCAGGACCTACCACGATGGCGGCTATTCTGAACAGTCTGCAGATGGGTTTCCGTACCCTCGCCATTCAAAAACGCTCGGGCGAGGTGTGGAAAGTGCTGGGCGCTGTCAAAACCGAGTTTGATAAATTCGGCGACGTGATCACCGCGGCGCAATCCCGTTTGGAACAGGCAAATGCGGAACTGGACAAGCTGGTGGGTGTACGTACCCGTCAGATCCAGCGCAAACTGTCGTCTGTTTCCTCGTTGTCGGAGGCGGATGCGGTGCAGGTGTTGGAAAGCACCGTTGCGGAATTGTCGGAGGAATAATCCGTTTGTTTCACTCTATATAATAGGGTGAAAGGAGCGAGATATATGCCCAGCTTGTTTTTAAGTCCGTCAACACAGGATGGCAACTTGTACGTGATCGGCGGCAGTGAGGAATACTATATGAACTTGGTGGCGGATGCTATGGAACCGTATCTGCGTGCAAACGGCATTGCATTTACGCGTAACGACCCTTCGGGTACGGTATCCGATTCCATCAATCAGTCTAACGCAGGTACATACGATCTGCATTTGGCGTTACATTCCAATGCGGCAGGTCCGGGGAATGAGGGGAACGTGCGTGGCACGGACGTTTATTATGCCGGGGGCAGTAATAACGGACAGCGCGCCGCGTTTATCATTGCGGATGATTTCAAGGAGATATACCCGATTCCCAATCAGGTGCGTGTGATTCCTACTTCGCGGTTGGCAGAGGTAACCAGAACGCGTGCGCCTGCGGTACTTGTTGAGATCGCGTATCACGATAATGTGGACGATGCGAATTGGATCGCGAACAATATTGATGTGATCGCACGCAATCTTTCACAATCGGTTACCACGTATTTCGGGTTGCCGTTTGTAGAACCGATACCGTTTCAAAACGGTACGGTGCGGACACTTGGCAGTAATCTCAATATCCGCGCATATCCTTCCACCGACGGCACGATTATCGGCACAGCGCCGAATGGGGCGTTGTTGCAGATACGCGGACGGTATGAGGATTGGTATGTAGTCAATTATAACGGCCTGCTCGGTTACGCGAACAGCCGCTATATTCAAACGAGGTAAATGTTATGGATGTTAAACAAATCGCACGCATCAATGAACTGGCGAAAAAAGCAAAGACGAGTGGACTCACCCCCGAGGAAACGGCGGAAAGAGATGCACTTCGTCGTGCGTACATTGCGGCGTTTCGCGGAGACCTGGAACGCACGTTACAGAATGCGTATACGTTGGATGAAAACGGCAATAAAAAGCCGATTACAAAAAAGGAAGGTTGATTACGATGGAAAAATTGCTCAGATTACTTGAAAAAGATGCCCGACTCTCCAATGCAGAATTGGCTATGATGCTCAATATGGAAGAAGCCGAGGTTGCAAAGCGGATCGCCGCTTTGGAAAAAGACGGTGTTATCCGTGGCTATAAAGCATTGGTTGATTGGGATCGTACCGACCGTGAGTACGTAACGGCGCTCATCGAATTACGCATTACTCCTAAAAAAGACAGCGGCTTTGACGGTATTGCGGAAAAGATTATGCAGTTTGATGAGGTGGAAACTATCAGCTTGATGTCCGGCGGTTTTGACTTGATGGTGATGGTCAACGGTCGTTCTTTCAAGGACGTGGCGATGTTTGTTGCCAAACGTCTTTCCACCATCGATGCCGTGGTATCCACAGCGACCCACTTTGTGCTGCGCCGCTATAAAGAAAAGAACGTGCTGTTCCTCACAGAAGAAAAGGATGAGAGGAGCGCTCTGTGATGAATTACGAGAAGGTGTTAAACCCTGCTGTTACCGGGTTGAAGCCGTCCGGCATTCGTCGTTTCTTTGATATTGCGGCAGAATATGACGACGTGATTTCTTTGACCATCGGCGAGCCGGACTTTGCTACTCCGTGGCATATCCGACAGGCAGGCGTTGAGAATTTGGAAGCAGGCAAAACGTGGTACAGTGCCAATGCCGGTATGATTAAACTGCGTGAAGCCATTGCGAAATATTGTGATCGACATTTTGATCTCACCTATGATCCTCGCGAGGAAATCGTGGTAACGGTAGGTGGCAGTGAAGCCATTGATATGGCACTGCGCGTACTGTTGCAGCCGGGGGATGAGGTGCTGATTCCCGAGCCTTGCTTTGTGTGTTATGCACCGCTGGCATCGTTGACAGGCGCAACCCCGGTTCCCGTGGTTACAAAAGCGGAGGACAGTTTCCGTCTGACGGCAGATGCGCTGAAAGCGGCGATCACACCGCGCACCAAGGCGTTGGTGTTTCCGTTCCCGAGCAATCCCACAGGCGGGATTATGCGCCGCGAACATTTGGAAGAAATTGCGGCGGTACTGCGTGATACCGATATTGTGGTGCTGTCGGATGAGATTTACGGAGAGCTTACCTACGGCGATCAACCGCACGTCAGCATTGCAGCTATTGACGGTATGTGGGAACGCACCATCCGCATCAGCGGCTTTTCCAAAGCGTTTGCAATGACCGGTTGGCGTATCGGTTATGCCTGCGGCCCTAAACCGTTGATTGCACAACTTCTGAAATTGCATCAGTATGCGATTATGTGTGCTCCCACCACGGCTCAGCACGCCGCAATTGAAGCGATGGAAAACGGTGATGAGGACGTTGCAGAGATGCGCGGTCAGTATGACCTGCGCCGTCGTTACATCGTACAACGTCTGCGTGATATGGGGCTTTCCTGCTTTGAACCGGAGGGCGCTTTCTACGTGTTCCCGTCCATTCAATCTACCGGTATGACTTCCGAAGAGTTTTGTTCTCGTTTATTACAGGAAAAACACGTCGCTGTTGTACCTGGTAATGCGTTTGGCGATTGCGGTGAAGGGTTTGTGCGTATTTCGTATTGTTATTCGCTCAAACATATCACTGCGGCTTTGGATGCGATGGAAGAATTTATAAAGGAGAACACCGCGCAATGAGTATCAGAGTTGCGGCACCTGCCAAAATCAATTTGACGCTGGACGTAACAGGGCGTCTCCCGAATGGCTATCACACGGTGGAAATGGTGATGCAGACCATCGATTTGATCGATATTGTCGAGATTAGCCCGTCCGATCGCCTGGCGTTATCGGTGGGGGATGCGGTGTTACCTGCGGATGAGAGTAATACGGCGTGGAAAGCGGCTTGCCTTTACAGTGAAAAGATTGGTGTTTTGCCGCATTTTGCTATCACGTTGCACAAACACATTCCGATGCAGGCAGGTCTTGCAGGCGGCAGTGCGGATGCGGCAGGCGTGTTAGTGGGGTTGAACGCGCTGTTTGACAATCGTTTGTCGGTTGAAGAATTGTGCGAGATTGGCGCGAAAGTGGGCGCGGACGTACCGTTTTGTATTTTGGGCGGTACGATGTGCGCTACGGGTATCGGCACCGATTTGAAAGCGTTACCGCCGATGCCGCAGAGCTATATCGTGGTAGCAAAACCGTTTTGCGGTGTTTCTACTGCAGTGGCATACAATGCGATTGATACGTTGCCGTATCCCGAAGAGGGGCACGCGGCGGCGATGCAAACAGCACTCGCAACTGCGGATATTCGGAAAATCGGTGCGTGTATGCACAACCGATTTGCACAGGTATTGCAGATTGCGGAGGTAGAAACGTTGGTATCTGCCTTGCGTGATGCCGGTGCATGCGGTGCTTGTATGACGGGAAGCGGTTCGGCAGTTATCGGCGTATTCGCGGATGCACAAGCGGCAAATGCCGTTGCAAACACATTGCGTGCCGCTTGCCAGCAGGTCTCCGTTTGCCATCCGTGGCAGGGTGGTCCGAAAGTTCTTGAATAATGGTAAATTTTACCGCCCATACTGCTTGTGAAACCAAGCGGAAGGGCGGTATTTTTTATGAAACGATGGATGAAAGCATTGATAGGCGGCGTTTGTCTTTGTTTGTTGTTCTCAATGTGCGGTTTTGGTCGTGATTGTCGGGAAATTCGGAATAAAGTGGTGCGGTTGCACATACTTGCCAATTCGGACAGCGCGGAAGACCAGGCGTTGAAACTGAAAGTGCGCGATGCGGTAACACAAGCGGCATCAGGGTGGTTGGATGGTGCAAACGGTGAGGGAGAAGCTTTACAAATGGCGCGCGAATATCTGCCGCAACTGGAGGCAATCGCACAACAGACGGTGTATGAGCAAGGGTACGCCTATCCCGTAAAAGCAACGGTTTGTGAGATGTTTTTCGAGACCAGAGCGTACGGAGAGGTAACCATGCCTGCAGGCGTATACGATGCGGTGCGGTTTGAAATCGGTGAAGCAGAGGGCGAAAACTGGTGGTGTGTGATCTACCCACCGATGTGCATCGGATCTGCTGTAAAGGAGCAAACATTAACAGATGTTTTAAGCGACAGAGAGATGACGGTTGTCAATTCAGGCAGGGGATATGCGGTACGTTTTAAAATCGTGGAGGTGTTTGAACGGATCGCGTCGCTTTTTTGAAAAAACCTGCGAAAATATAAAAATTCTCTTGACAAAGGGTGGTATCTGGTGTATTATAAGTCTCGCGGTTTTTGAGACCGCATACTATGCACCATTAGCTCAGTTGGTAGAGCACCTGACTCTTAATCAGGGTGTCCCGGGTTCGAGCCCCTGATGGTGCACCAGGCCCGTTGGTCAAGTGGTCTAAGACTCCGGCCTCTCACGCCGGCAACACGAGTTCGAATCTCGTACGGGTCACCAACAAAAAAGCCTAATTTGTCTACCAGACAAATTAAGCTTTTTTGTTGAGTGATGCGTTCCTTGCGGAACGTGATGCGCACTGTGTGCGTGATGCAGGCTTCGCCCGTGATGTACGCCTGCGGCGCGTGAATGGAACGCATCGCATCACTTATCACAGCGAAGCGACATCACTTATCACTTATTTGCAAGCAATCCTATTATGTGATATAATATCAGAAAACACTAAAACGCAAAATCGGTTCGATATCTCGTACGGGAAGTATGTTTCCCCGGATGATATGTGCCGCACAGCCACCCTTTTTGGTGGCTGTTTTTGTATCTCCTCACCCGAACACGCCTTTATGAGTAGTATGGGGTGAGAGAGGTGATCGTATGAAGCGGCGCAAACGACCGCTCAAAAAAAGAAATCTGAAAGTGTATATGTGGCTGACAGTCGGCATACTCCTGTTGCTGATCGGCTTTTTCTATTTGGACAGACACGTGATGCCGCTTGTAAAAACATATGCTTGTATGCAGGCGGAACAACGTATCACGCTGATGATCAACCGTGCCGTTACAACCGTTTTATCGGAGGAAGATACCACCTACGAACAGTTGGTCAAAGTGAATACCGATGCAAACGGCACTGTGATGTCGGTGGAAGCGGACGTGCAAACCATCAATCGCCTGAAAGCCGCTTTGTCGGTTACAATCGCAGAGCAGGGGGAGGACATGCGAAACATGACCGTCTCCATACCGCTTGGCACTCTGTTGGGAAGTCGCTTGTTTGGCGGACGCGGTCCGATGATCCGTATTCCCGTGTCTGCGAGTGTGAGCGTGCTCAGTGATTCCGACAGTATGCTGACAGCGGCAGGTATCAACCAAACGGCGCATCGCATCTATTTACATACCAAAGTGTCGGCGTTCTTGGCGGTGCCGACAGCACATACTTCCACACAGGTGCAAAATTCGTTTATCGTGGCAGAAAGCGTGTTGTTGGGCAAGGTGCCGGATGCGTATACGGTGGTAGAAAATATCGACGAGGAAACGGTCGGAGAAATTTTCGATTATGGCGCACATATGCAAAATTAGTAGTGGAAATTCTGAAACTAAAATGGTATAATAAATGAAACGGAAATTCCATTCGGAGGAAACGGTATGGATTTTGAACAGGCAAAAGCGCGTATTGATGAATTGCGTGCACAAATTGAATATCACAGCAAGCGGTATTACGATGAAGATGCCCCAGAAATTGAAGACGATATGTTCGATGCGCTGACGCGAGAACTCAAAGTGCTGGAAGAACAATATCCGATGCTCATCACCCCCGATTCGTATACCCAGCGTGTGCACGGTGAGATATCCGAATTGTTCACCCCTGTGGCGCACGAAGTGCCGCTTGGCAGTTTGCAGGACGTGTTTTCTTTGCAGGAACTGCGTGATTTCGACGCGCGCGTGCGAGAGACCGTGCCGTATCCGATGTACGTGGTGGAACCGAAGATTGACGGCTTGTCCATTGCACTGGAATATCGGGATGGCAAATTTGTGCGTGGTGCGACCAGAGGCGACGGTCTTACGGGTGAAGACGTGTCTGCCAATTTGCGCGGCATTGCTTCCATTCCGTGGGAATTACCCGAAAAGGTATCGCGCCTGATCGTGCGCGGTGAGGTGTATATGCCGCGTGCGACGTTTGCGTCTTTGGTGGAAAAGCAACAGCAAAACGGGGAGAAAACCTTTAAAAATCCGCGCAATGCCGCGGCCGGTTCTCTGCGCCAAAAAGATCCCAAGGTTACCAAAACCAGAGGTCTTGATCTGTTTGTGTTTAATCTGCAGTTGATAGAGGGCGAAACGCTCCTGTCCCACGCGGCATCGCTGGAACGCCTCAAATCGCTCGGCTTTCCGATGGTGCCGTTTTACACCGTTACCGACGATATAGAAACGGCAATCGCAGAGATTGAACGTATCGGTACGGTGCGCACCTCTTTGCCGTTTGATATTGACGGCGCTGTGGTGAAAGTGAATGCGTTTGCCGATCGCGAGGAATTGGGCGAAACGTCCAAATTTCCTAAATGGGCGGTGGCGTATAAATATCCGCCCGAGGAAAAGGAAACGACGTTGTTGGATATCACCGTTGCGGTGGGCAGAACCGGCGTGTTGACCCCGACGGGTATTTTTGAACCCGTAACGTTGGCAGGTACTACCGTCAGCCGTGCGACTTTGCATAATCAGGATTTCATCAATGAAAAAGGTCTTGCGATCGGCGATCGTGTCATTTTGCGCAAAGCAGGCGATATCATTCCTGAAGTGGTGCGTGTGGTGCAACACACGCAGGATACGCCGTATGCGTTGCCTGACACTTGCCCTTCCTGCGGTTCTCCCGTATATCGTGAAGAGGAAGAAGCGGCATTACGATGCAATAATCCGACCTGCCCTGCGCAGATTTTACGCAACCTCATTCATTTTTGTTCACGCGATGCGATGGATGTTGAAGGTCTGGGTCCTGCCGTGTTGGAACAACTGGTGGATGCCGATCTGGTGCACGGGGCGTATGATCTGTACAGTATGGATATGCAGGCGGTAGCGGCACTCGAAGGATTGGGCGAGAAATCCGCTAAAAACTTTGAGGCGGCATTGGAAAAATCCAAACAAAACGATCTGTACCGTGTGATTTATGCGCTGGGTATCCGCCACGTGGGCGAAAAAGCGGCGAAACTGCTTGCTGCGCGGTTTGGCTCTATGCGTGGGTTGATGGCGGCGAGTGAAGAGGATCTGTGTGCGATTGACGGATTTGGTGAGATCATGGCGAAAAGTGTGGTTTCGTATTTCCGCTTGCCCGGTTCGCTTTACTTGATAGAGCAACTGGAACAGGTCGGCGTGAATATGGAAAGCGCACAAACGATGTCAGCGGACCAGCGGTTCGCAGGTATGACCTTTGTGTTGACGGGTACGTTGCCGACTATGAAACGCGATGAAGCGGCGGCGCTGATTGAAGAGCGTGGCGGTAAGACTTCGTCTTCGGTCTCAAAAAAGACTTCAATTGTGCTTGCAG
>JAZRQN010000040.1:0-9941 GCA_045649855.1 Acutalibacteraceae bacterium
TCGTACGGCAACGCATACACCCAGTCCAGTTCTTCCGTATCAAGTGGCGGCATCGGCGGATTTTGCACCAAAATCTTGTCGCCGTGTCGCTGAATCACCGTTTTTCCGCGCACCGCATCCTGCTCATCCTGCTGGATACGGTTGGCAACCGCGTACTGTCGTTTGCCGTTTTCATCGGGGGTTTTCACCTGATCAAAAGACGGACATTCCGCACAGGGGCGCGGTGTGTATTCCGAAACGGGAATGGCAACGCAGGTGCCGCGAATATCGGTAATGGAACCGACAGGTTCTCCCTCACCCAAACGGCGAGCAATCTCCATCATCTGATGTTCGCCCATACCAAACGCAAGAATATCGGCACCGCTCTCTAACAGGATAGACGGGCGCACCGCGTCATCCCAGTAATCGTAATGCGCAAAGCGGCGAAGGGATGCTTCCAAACCGCCGATTGCAATCGGAATATCGGGATACAATTTGCGAATCTGCTGACAGTAAACAATTACCGCGCGATCGGGGCGTTTACCGGCTTTACCGCCTGCGGTATACGCGTCATCACTGCGGCGACGACGGGCGGCGGTATAGTGCGCCACCATCGAGTCGATGTTACCGCTCGTAACAAAAAAACCGAGAGTAGGTCTGCCAAAACGGTCAAAATCTTCTGCCGATTGCGGTTGCGGTAAAATACATACACGCCAACCGCACGCTTCCAACACACGTGAAATGATGGATATACCGAAACTCGGATGATCAACATACGCATCACCCGTTACCAACACCACGTCGGGACATTCCCAACCGCGCGCCTCCATCTCATTTCTTGTAATCGGCAGAAAAGCCATTTTCAATACCTACTCTCGAATGTTAAAATCTTATTCGTCTGCACCGTCGGTCTCTTGCGCCCGCATTTCCAGCCACTGCTGACGGGTGATGAGCACCTGACGGGGTTTACTGCCCTCGTAAGGACCAATAATACCTTTTTGTTCCAACTGATCGATCACGCGACCTGCACGGGCATAGCCCAAACGCAAACGACGCTGTAACATAGACGTGGATGCCATACCTGCTTCCACAACTGCTTCAATCGCCTGCGGCAACATTTCGTCCCAGTCGCCGTCGTCCTCATCCGCGTCCGCACCGCCACTGTTTTTAGCGGCAGACTTACCTGCGGCGGCCGCCTGACGATCGATCTCGTCCATGATTTCCTGATCGTATTCGTTGGGAGTCTTGTCCACTTCTTTCAGGAACTCAACCACCGACTCCACTTCGCGGTTGCTGACAAAACAGCCCTGCACACGAAGCGGCTTGGGTTTGCCGACCGGCATAAACAGCATATCGCCGTAGCCGAGTAATTTTTCTGCACCGCCTGCATCCAAAATGGTACGGGAGTCAACGGCAGAAGCCACGGTGAGCGCCAAGCGGCTGGGGATGTTCGCTTTGATAAGGCCTGTGATAACGTCAACCGACGGACGCTGGGTCGCGATGACCATATGCATACCTGCGGCACGCGCCATCTGTGCCAAACGAATGATGGAATCTTCCACTTCGTTTGCCGCCGCCATCATCAAATCCGCCAACTCGTCGATCACAATGAGAATGTGCGGCATCTCTTTGAGGGTTTCGCTCTTTTTGGCAAGCGTATTATACGAACCGATGTCGCGGACGTTGTTTTCCGAGAACATCTTATATCTGTGCAACATTTCATTGACCGCCCAACCGAGCGCACCTGCCGCCTTACGCGGATCGGTTACCACGGGGATCAGCAGATGCGGAATGCCGTTGTATACACCGAATTCCACCTGTTTGGGATCAATGAGAATCATCTTCACTTCATCGGGACGGGCGTGGTACAATACCGACTGAATCATCGAGTTGGTACACACCGATTTACCCGAACCTGTCGTACCTGCAATCAGCAAGTGGGGCATCTTCGCCAGATCAGCCAACACCAAGCCGCCCTCGATATCCTTGCCGAGTGCCACCGTCAGTTTGCCTTTGGAAGAAGAAAATTCGGTCGTATCCAACAGCTCACGCAAACAAACGGTGTTGCGTGCTTTGTTGGGCACTTCAATGCCCACCGCCGCTTTATTGGGGATGGGCGCTTCAATACGCACGCCCGTGGTCGCCAAACGCAACGCAATGTCGTCCGCCAGACCTGTAATGCGACTGATCTTTACACCGGCACTGGGTTCCAATTCATAACGGGTAACCGCAGGACCGTGGGTTACGGCGCTGAGTCTGGTAGAAATACCAAAATCCTGCAACGTGTTCACCAACAGTTCGCCGTTGCGGCGCACTTCGTCCGCCGAGGCAGTACCTGCACCTGCACGCGGCTCGTCCAGCAAGGACAGCGGCGGATAACGGTAACTATCCTCTTCGTCATCATCCAACACGGGGGATGCCGATTGTTTTTCTTCTGCTTTTTTCGCCGTATCGGCTTGCGTATTTTCCAGTTCCTCCGCCGCTTTTTTGAGTGCATCCAGCGCGGTGGGATCCGGCTGTTTTTGCGGTTCTTCCGCCTTTTCCGATTTCTTGCGGGTACGTTTGGGTTTTTCTTCTTCGTACCCATCGCCCAGGTCGATATCAATGTTACCGCGACGGCGTACCGCGCGTTCTTCTTTTGCCTCTTCCATACGTTCCGCCGTCTGGGTGATAGCGTTGCCGATGGATTCCTTGGTCTTCTTCACGGGATGCCACAGGGTGCGGAACAATGCCAGAATGGTGGTGCCCGTTACCAGCATCAAGAACACAAACAACAGCAAAACGATGATGATTTTAGCGCCTGCGCCGGGGAACCAGGACGCCATCGGGAAACCCAACAACGTGCCGAACACACCACTGCTCCACACATTGGTATATCCGTCCACATACCCCTCTGCAATGCCTTTGAAATAGTTGACGTTTTCGGGGTTCTCGGTGAATATGTATATCGCGCTGTCCACCATCGCAAGCAGTGTACCGCATTGCCACAGTTTAGTGCTGATACTGCCGATGGGTTTTTCCATTGCGGCGATCACCGCGATGTATCCCAACAAAACAGGTAATACATACGCACCTACACCAAAAACGCCGCGGAACAGATCGTGGAACAGTTTCCACACGTTCTCACCCGGAATGCATACCATACACATGGCAAGCACCGCCACGGCAAACAGAATCACTGCCGCCGTTTGATGGCGTACACGCGGTTTCTCCTTGGTTTTTCTGCTGTTTTTTCTTTTGGTCGCCACAATCATTCCTCCAATATGTACAGCGGCGACACGCCGCTCTGTTATCGTTCTTCTATCATTTCATACAACGCCGCCAACGCTTCTTTGAGAGAACCGACCTCATCGATCAACCCCTCTTTCACCGCCGCCGCACCGTCCAGCACCGAACCGACATCGGTCGCCAGTTCATCCGTATCCATACACAGTTGCATAAACCGCTCGTTTTCCATATCGGAATGTGCGGTTACAAAATCGGTGATGCGTTGCTGCATCTTCCGAAAATGTGCAAATGCTTGCGGTACACCCAGCACCACACCATTGGTGCGCACAGGATGAATGGTCATGGTGGCACTCGGCACAATAAACGAACGCTTCGCAGAAACCGCCAGCGGTACGCCGATGGAATGGCCGCCGCCCAACACCAAAGAAACGGTGGGCGTTTGCATACCTGCAATCAGTTCCGCAAGCGCCAATCCTGCTTCGATGTCGCCGCCCACCGTATTGAGTATGATGAGCAGTCCCTCGATGTTTTGGTTTTCTTCCACCGCCACCAGCTGCGGTATCACGTGTTCATACTTGGTGGTCTTATTATCCCCTGCCAATGTATAGTGGCCCTCGATCTGGCCGATGATGGTCAGACAATGCACCGTGTGCCGTCCGTTGTTGGTCGTTACGGCACCCGTTTCCACCACGTCGCTAAACGGATCATTCTCCCGCTCGCAAGCGTCGCATTTCGTATCCTTGCCCATACCGTTTCCCCTTTCAAAACTGCTTTTTGATAGCATTTCCAAAAAAGAGGAAAAGTTGCGCGGGATACATATAGTTTATTATATAACAAAATATGAAAATACGCAAGATATAGTTTTAAAACAAAAGACGGCACACGAAATATTCCGTGTACCGTCTTTTTGTTTGCAATTTACACAGGTAATCCGTCCGCAATTTCTTTACTCATGCAAAATGTAACCTTATCGTGCGTTTTCAGGAGTGTAGCAGGAATCTGCGGCTGTATTGCATCGGTCAATACGTGCTTAAAAATACCGTGCTGCCACGGACGATTGAGTGCGATGTATACTGCGCGGGCTGCCAATATCTGTTTCATACCAACGGTGATACACCATTCGGGCATACCGCGCAGATCTCCGCGCTGGTACCCATAAGCGTTGATGGTGCGGGTCTCACGTGTGATAGGCAGCACACGTGTTCCAAGCGCTGCAAACTCCTCTGCCGATACCAAAGAGCCTTCTTCTTCCGCCTCATTAAACGCTAAATGTCCGTTGATACCCAGTCCACCGAGACACAAGTCAACACCGCCCAACTCTTCTATCATGCGGTCATACGCCGCAGGATCTTCTGCCGACGGAAACAATCGTTGGGATGTGGGCATTACCAGATCCGCATCCACCAAGGAATAAAAGGAGGTTTCCATCCGCTGTTTGAAACTCATCGGGTGATCCTTCTCAATCATCGTATCCGCATCCCACATATATTCGTCCATATTGAAAAAGTACACGTTTTTGAGGGATACGCGCAGACGATTGACCAATTTTGCCAGAATTGGATACTGATCGGTCGGACCGACGGGAACAATCATCACTGTTTTCTTGTTTTTAGCGTTATTTTTCATAATTACATCCAACATACACAGCGCCATATCGAAGTAAACATCCCATTCGGTATCCACCACTTTCAATTCAAAAGGCTGCTTTTTCATTTTACATCCTCCGAAAACATAGATTTTCCTTTGATAATATTGTCGAACAATTGCGAAAGCACCATGAACGCACGCACGTTGTGGAACGGGCCTTTCCAATCACTGCCTTTGATTTGTGAAATCGGCGTGCCGTCGCGATGTAAATGCCCGTACCATTCGGGATGCCCTTCGTCTTTGAAACGCTTGTTCACATACGCAAATATCGTATCAAAACCATCCAGATACCGTTCATCCTTGGTATACCAATACGCGTATATGAGTGCCACCATTGCTTCACAATGTACCCAAAACAACTTCATGTCCCATTCCAAACTCATCACGGGTTTATTCTTCAGATCCACAAAATAGAAAATGCCGTTTTGTTCGCGATCCCAGCCACGTTCCAACGACCATTCGGTAACCTGTATCGCCAGTTCCATCAGCCCGCGATCCTTTCTGTGAATCGCTTCCTTCATCAAGAACCACGCAGTTTCCATACTGTGCCCGGGGTTTAAAAATCTACCCTCCGGAGTGTCCAAAAACGCCCCGTTTTCATCCACCGTTTCAAACAACGCTTTGTGTTCGGGTTTGATGAACACGTTGCGGATGGTGTCAATACTCGCGGCGATCATTTGATCGTACAGCGGATCATCGTCAATCTCACGCATCGCTTGCGAAACGTTCAACATAATCATCACAATGCTATGTCCTCGACGCACACGGGTATCGGGATTGACTTTCGGTGTGAAATATCCCGGCGTCGTATAATATTTATGAAACAACTGATACAAAGCTTTCGCACGATCTTTAACCGTCTCATCTCCTGTTGCTTTGTAGTATTCTGCATACCCCATCACCGCAAACGCTTCGGAGAAATAATACCGTCTCTCTACAAGCGGTCTGCCGTCCCGTGTAACGCGAAAATACATATGTCCGTTTTCAGCAAAACAATGCGCGTTAATGAACTCGTATCCGGACTTAGCAGCGGCGAGGTGTTTTGGATCGTGTCCAAAATCATTATAAAGTTTTGAAAACATCCAAAGGCTTCTGCCCTGCTGCCAAACCGACTTATCTTCGTAAAACAGTTCACCGTCTCGGTCAAAGCCACACAAATAACCGCCGTACACAGGATCTACCGATCGTTCCGTCCAGAAGGATACAAAATCATGCATCAGAATATCGTCAATCTGTTGCTTGCGGTCATATATGCTTATCTTCTTCATATAACACACCACCCTTACGTGTATTATATCGTTGCAAACCGTGAAATTTCCAGTATTTGCTTGACAAAAAACATAATGGTATTGATATAAAAAGACGGCACACGAAATATTCCGTGTACCGTCTTTTCTCATTTATTTACCCGGACCCGCGGTGTCCGTGCCGTCGCCGACCAAGCCCAGTTGTTTGGCCGCTTCTTCGCGCATTTTGTATTTGAGGATCTTACCTGCCGCATTCATCGGGAAAGCGTCCACGAAAGAAATGTATTTGGGCACTTTATGACGCGCCATGCTGGCACGGATAAAGGCGGACATCTCTTCTTCGGTAACACTGCCTGCTTCTTTCAAAATGATGCAAGCCATAATTTCTTCGCCGTATTTTTTATCCGGCACACCGATGACCTGCACGTCCTTGACCGCAGGATGTGTATAGATGAATTCCTCGATCTCCTTGGGATAGATGTTTTCACCGCCACGGATGATCATATCTTTCAGACGGCCTGTAATGCGATAGTTGCCGTCTTCATCTTTGCACGCAAGGTCTCCCGAATGCAACCAGCCGTCCGCATCGATGGTATCTTTGGTCGCCTGGGGCATTTTGTAGTAACCCTTCATGGTGTTATAACCCTTGGCGCAGAACTCGCCGTTCACACCGGGGCCGACCTCTTCGCCCGTCTCGGGATCCACGATCTTACAACTGACGTGCGGGAACGCATAGCCAACCGTTTCGGTACGCACTTCCAGCGAATCGGTCCAACTGCTCATGGTGTTGCCGGGTGCACACTCGGTCTGACCGTACACACTGACAATACCGTACATATTCATTTCATCCGGACTTGCCGCGCGGCGCATCAGATCCGCCGGACAGCCTGCGCCTGCCATAATACCGGTACGCATATAGCTGAAATCGGTCTTTTTGTAATCGGGATGGTTAAACATCGCGATAAACATGGTGGGAACACCGTTAAAGCAGGTGATCTTCTCCTGATTGATGCAAGCCAGCGAAGATTTTGCCGAGAAATACGGCATCGGACACATTGTAGTACCATGGGTCATGGAAGACGTCATAGACAGCGTCATACCAAAGCAATGGAACATCGGCACCTGAATCATCATACGATCCGCGGTGGACAGACCCATACGATCGCCGATACATTTACCGTTGTTCACCACGTTGTAATGGGTGAGCATAACGCCTTTGGGGAATCCCGTAGTACCCGACGTATACTGCATATTACATACGTCATCGGGACGAACAGCAGCCGCCAATTGCGCCACGTGCTCACGGCTGACCAGTTCGTATCTCGCCATCGCTTCATCGAACGTCAGACAGCCGGGCTGTTTGAAACCAACCGTGATGACGTTGCGCAAGAACGGCAGTTTCTTACAATGCAGCGGCTCACCTGCTTTGGTGGAGGCGATTTCGGGACACAGTTCGTTGATGATCGCTTTGTAATTGGAGTCCAGACATTCTTCAATCATCACCAGCGTATGGGTATCCGATTGACGAAGCAGGTATTCCGCTTCGTGCACCTTGTAGGCGGTATTGACCGTTACCAACACAGCGCCGATTTTGGTGGTCGCCCAGAAAGTGATGTACCACGCAGGCACGTTGGTCGCCCACACGGCAACTTTAGAACCTGCTTTAACACCCATCGATACCAGCGCACGCGCAAATCGATCCACGTCCTCGCGGAACTGCGCATAGGTACGCGTGTAGTCAAGAGTGGTGTATTTGAAGCAATACTGATCGGGGAACTCTTCCGCCACACGATCCAGCACCTGCGGGAAGGTGAGGTTGATGAGTTCGTCTTTTTTCCAGATATACTGACCCGTACCGTCGTGGTTGGGATACAGCGTTTTCTTCATACCGCGAGTAGAATGGAATCGCGCCATATAGTTCACAAAATACGGAAAAATGACTTCGGGATCCTGCAGATCTTCCAGCCATTCGGGTTTCCATTCCAGCGAGATAAATCCGTCATAATTGACCGACGACAGCGCACGCATCGCGTCTTCGATCGGCATAGTACCCTCGCCGATCAACTGATACACACCGTCATCATCCGAGTCGCGCAGATGCACGTGGCACACGTAGCTGCCCAGGTTTTTAATGGTGGTATCGCCACTCTCACCGAAATCTCTGTACGGATGATGGACGTCCCACAAAGCGGCGAGATGATCGCTCGCAAAGCGATCGAGCAAACCGCGCAGTCTGGCGGTATCCGCGTAAATGCCGCTGGTTTTAATGAGCAGAACAACGCCCAGTTTTTCTGCTGTTTTCAACAAGGTTGCCACCGCTTGTTCCACGGCTTCTTCGTGATCCTGCAGGGCGCAGGCAACCACATATTTGACCTGCGTATTGTGCGCCACTTCCATCAACGCAGACAGGGTATCCACCGCCGTCTCGTCGGTGGACAGGTCGCAGGAAGTATCAAAGCACGGAATGGTCAGTTTTTTCTCGCGCAACTGACGCGCGGTTGCTGCAGTCTGATAGGTATGAAAAGGTCCACCTTTATCCAACATCGGATCGAAATGCGGCAGGTTATATACTTCCACGCCGGAAAAGCCCATATCCACGGCTGTTTCCAACATTTCGTCCCAGGTCAGACCCGGCCAGCCGCGAGTGGAAAATGAAAGTTTCACGCTTCTTCCTCCTCATACAGGATTTTGTTCAATGCGGACAGGTACGCCTGAATACCGGCGCCGACAATATCGGTGGAAATACCTCTGCCGGAGTACACTTTTCCGCCGGCGCGCAGTTTGACCACCGTCTGACCCATCGCTTCTCTGCCTTCGGTTACCGCCTGCAACTGGAAGTCATCCAGTTCATAATGGCAGCCCGTGATCTTTTCAATCGCCAAAAACGCCGCATCAATCGAGCCGTCGCCGATGTACACGCCCTCTACCGCCTGATCGTTTTTGAGCAATTTGATATGTGCGGTAGCGGAAATGGTGTTGCCCGAAGTGATAACGTACGTATCCAGTTTATACGTAGCAGGCACCTGCATCGCGGCGGAAGCCACAATCGCATCCAGTTCTTTGGTGCTGACCTGCTCTTTTTTCGCCGCAATCTGTACGAACGCTTCGTATACTTTATTCAAATCTTCTGCAGACAGATCATAGCCCAGGCCTTCCACCGTTTTGGAAACAGCGGCAAGATCGTCGTGTGCGGTCAGATAAATGCCCGAATCATCGTGCGATTCGTTGGCGGCACTCGTTTTGCCTTTACCCGACTGGCACAGCCAGGTGATCTGGTCGATAATACGGCTGAGCTGGGTTGCCTTGACACCGCTTTCCACGCCCAGATCCTCGCCTTTCGCGGCGATCAATTTGGCGATGTTTGCGAGATCCACGCAATCAAACGGATAGGCGGCGGCTTTCACTTCAACCGCACCTTCTGCAACCGACGCCACGGCGCAGGCATCCGCCATAGCCAAAGTGTTGACACAAGCCACACCCAGACGCACCTTCTTCAAGGCAGGAACCGCTTCAAACACTTCGCGCACAAACGCCGCAAAACCTGCCGGCAACATCGTACCTGCGGTATCACACAACGTTACCGTTTTAGCACCTGCTTCAATAGCGGTTTCAATGGCTTTTTGCAAGAATGCACCATCACTGCGGGTCGCATCGTCAGCAATAAATTCCACATCTGCACACACTTCGCAGCAAGCGGCAACCGTGTCCGCAATCGCGGTGAGCATCGCATCAGGTTTTTTATGGAACAGATATTCCATCTGCACGGCGCTGACGGGTGCTACCACCTGCAACCTCGGCTTCTTCGCCTGTCCCAGTGCAATCCAAGCGGTCTGCACACTC
>JAZRQN010000041.1:0-14510 GCA_045649855.1 Acutalibacteraceae bacterium
CAAAACACCACGAAACATCGTCCTTACAAAAAAACAGAATTTTGTTTCCTCGAGTTTCGTTCGAGCGCATTATCGGGCGCTCGGTTTTGGTAAACCAAAAAACCTTTCTTTTTTCCACAATTTCACAGGTATATTTTGAAAAATACGGTTTCCACAGACTTTTTTGAAATTTACCCAAGGTTTTCACAGCGTATACACCGTTCATTCACAACGCGTTGTGGAAAAGTGTCGAATCGGCGGCAGATCTTTTCACGGGTTATTCACAAACTTTCCTCTTTTTATACACAGCCGTGTTGAAAAGGAACATTCCATTTTACTTTTCCAATTTTTATCCACAGAGTTTCCAAAACGGAAAAGAGAAGGAAATCCCTTGAAAGACAAAGGCTCCCACGGTTTTCCACACTTTCCACCGCCCCTACTACTACTGCTAAATTAAAGAAGTTATATATATCTATTTCATTTGTATTATGACTTTTCAACCGAAAGGATGATCGTTATGCAATTTCAATGTGCTCTCGAAGATCTGATTTCTGCCGTTTCCAACGTGCAACGTGCGGTTGCCGCAAAAAGTGCCATTCCTGCATTGGAAGGTATCTTGCTGCGCACCACGCCGTCTGCTTTATTCCTGGCAGGCTTTGACATGGATCTGGGTATCACCACCACCATTCCTGCTTCTGTGAAAGAACCGGGCGAAATCGTGCTGTCTTCCAAACTGTTTGGCGACATCGTCAGAAAAATGCCGGGTGAAACGGTGATGATGGCAAGCGATGACAAAGGCAACACTATTATCAAAAGTGATGTTACCAGTTTTACCATCACCGGTATTTCTGCTGCGGACTATCCCGAACTGCCCTCGGTCAACGACGGCGTTGGATTTACCCTGTCCCAGCTCACTTTGAAGAGTATGATCAGACAAACGCTGTTTGCGGTGGCAGGTCCCAATGATCCCAGACCGATCTACAGCGGTACGAAATTTGAACTGACCCCCGGTAACCTGAAATTGGTTTCGGTGGACGGTTTCCGTCTGGCTATCAGAAGCGAAGCAATCGCCTCTGAAGAATCCATTGAATTCGTCGTTCCCGGCAAAACTTTGCAGGAAGTATTAAAACTGCTCGGTGAAGAAGAAGAAACCGTATCGTTTGCTGTCGGCAGACGCCACGTTGTGATGTCCATCAAAGGATATGCGGTGATTTCCCGTTTGCTGGACGGTGAATTTATGTCCTATCAGCGCACCATTCCGCAGGAAATCAAAACGACAGTGTTTGCCAACACCAGAACTTTGATGAATGCGGTGGATCGTGCGTCGCTGGTGATCAACGATCGTCTGAAATCGCCTTTGGTTTGCGATTTCCGCGATGATATGGTGAGAATTTCCTGTTCCACGCCTCTTGGCAGTGCATCTGACAGCGTGGATGTGAAAATTGACGGCGATGAAGGACAAATGGGCTTTAACAGCCGCTTCCTTCTGGACGCGCTCAAAAACAGCGAAACGGATGAAATTCGCATTGAACTCAACGGTCCGCTGTCCCCGATGAAAATATTGCCTGCCGAGGGCGATTCTTTCTTGTTCCTCGTTCTGCCCGTGAGGTTGAAAAAATGAGAGAAACGGTAAAAATTGAAACGCCTTTTATCCGATTGGATGATATTTTGAAACTGACGGGTGTCGTGGGCACGGGCGGTCAGGCAAAAGTGATGATCCAAAGCGGTGTGATTTTGGTGAATGGGGAAGTGTGCCCCATGCGCGGTAAAAAACTCCGTCCCGGTGATGTGGTTTCTGTGCCGGATGAAGGGAAAGAGATCGAAATTGCGGATTGAGAAACTCACCCTTTCAGGGTTTCGCAATATCGCAGCGGGAGAACTGAACCTGTCTCCCGGTGTCAATATTTTATATGGTGATAACGCACAGGGAAAAACCAATCTGTTGGAAGCGTGTTGGTTATTTACCGGCGGCAAAAGTTTTCGCGGTGCAAAAGATAGTGAAATGGTCGCATTCGGAAGCGAAAAAGCGGTGCTGACCATGGATTTTGAAGCGTTTGAACGCAAACAAACTGCGACTATCAGCATTGCCAAACGGCGCACGCTGGAAATCAACGGAATTGCACAAAAATCCCCCACTGCTATCACCGGCAGATTTCACGCGGTGGTGTTTTGTCCCGCACATCTGCGTCTCATTTCGGGTGCGCCCGAAGAACGCAGAAAGTTTGTGGACAGCGCATACTGCCAACTCCGCCCTGCATACATTCACGTGCTGTCCGAGCACGCGCGTATTTTGACCCAGCGCAACGCACTTATCCGCGCGGTCAAAAACGGCGATATTTCCAGAGCGGACGGATTGGTGCAACTGCCTGTTTGGGATGAACAACTGAGTGTTGCCGCCGCAAAAGTAACGCTCGCACGTGTGGCGTATCTCAAAAAGATCACCCCCATTGCAAGCAAGATTTATCACGGTCTGTCGGGCGGTAAGGAACAACTGAACGTTTCACTGTTATCCACCGTACAAAACGCAGAACAAGCGGATGCGATAACTTTACGGGACGGATATTTACAGGCGTTTGCCGCATCTTCGTCCCACGATTTGTCCGCAGGGTTTACCACCGTCGGTGCGCATCGTGAAGACGTATACATCACCATTGACGGTATTTCCGCAAAAGATTTCGGTTCGCAAGGACAACAGCGTTCCGCTATTTTGGCATTGAAACTGGCGGAAGCCTCCCTGCTCAAAGACATCACGGGTGAACAACCTGTTGCGCTGTTGGATGACGTGATGAGTGAACTGGACGTGCGCCGACAGGATTATATTTTAAATCACATTCACGATTGGCAGGTACTCATTACCTGTTGCGATCCTGTCGCCATCGAAAGACAGACAGGCGGAAAGATCATTCAAATACAAAACGGAAATATTTTAGTATAATATACTAAATGTAAAGGATAGATAGTATGTATTTGCATCTTGGGCAGGATACGGTGGTACCGATGAAAGAAATTATCGGTATTTTCGATATGGATAACACCACCGTTTCCAAAAACACGCGTGATTTTTTGGCAGAAGCACAAAAAAGCGGGAAAGTATTCAACGTTTCCCCGGAACTGCCCAAAACGTTTGTGGTATGCAGAGATGCACAGGGAAATGAAACGGTATATATTTCACAGATCTCCGCGGCGACGTTGCGGGGACGGGTTAAAAACGGTCTCATAAATACAGGTGAAAGGTAAAGGTAGAGAGATGGCTACGGAAATGGAATTGGATCAGGAACTCGAAATGCAGATGACCAAAGCGGAAGATACGGCGTATGACGCCAGTCAAATTCAGGTTTTGGAAGGTTTGGAAGCGGTCAGAAAGCGTCCCGGTATGTACATCGGCTCCACCGGTCCGAGGGGTTTGCACCATTTGGTGTATGAAATTGTGGATAACTCTATCGACGAGGCGTTGGCAGGTTATTGTACCTATATCGAAGTGGACATTCTGCCGGATAATATCATCCAGGTGCGCGATAACGGCCGCGGTATCCCCGTTGATATCAATGAAAAACTGGGTCTGCCTGCCGTAACGGTGGTTCTCACCGTTCTGCACGCAGGCGGTAAGTTCGGCGGCAGCGGTTATAAAGTGTCGGGCGGTCTGCACGGCGTTGGTTCTTCTGTTGTAAACGCATTGTCCGAATGGCTGGAAGTGGAAATTTCCAGAGACGGCAAGGTGCACGCACAGCGTTTCAAACGCGGTACGCCCGAAAATGATCTGACCGTGATCGGCACTTCTGAAGAAAATGGTACGCTCATTCGTTTCAAAGCGGATGCGGAAATCTTTTCGGAAACCACCGAATACGAATTCGAAGTTCTGCAAAAACGTCTGCGTGAACAGGCGTTCCTCAATGCAGGTCTCAAAATCACCCTGTCCGATCTGCGCGATCCTGCAAACGTGATTTCGGAAGAATATTGCTATGAGGGCGGTATTTCCTCCTTCGTCGACTTCTTGAACAAGGTGCGCGGAAACGTGCCGCTTCACGAAGAAGTGGTGCATATGTCCATTGCACAGGGTGATTCCATCGCAGAGGTGGCTTTCCAGTATACAGATAGTTATAATGAGACTATTATATCCTTTGCGAATAATATTCATACGGTGGATGGCGGTACACACGAGGATTCGTTCAAGAAAGCCATCACCAGAATTTTGAACGATTATGCCTATCGGTATAAAATGCTCAAAGACGGCGACGCAAAACTCAAAGGCGATGACGTGCGTGAGGGTATCACGGCGGTTATCAGCGTGAAGTTGACCGAAGCGCAGTTTGAGGGTCAGACCAAGGCAAAACTCGGCAATACCTCGATGGGTACGTTGGTCAACACCCTGCTGAATGAAAAACTGGTGCCGTTCCTGGACGAAAATCCGCAGGTCGGCAAAACGGTGCTTGAAAAATGTATCAACGCGGCTCGTGCACGTGAAGCGGCGCAAAAAGCCCGTGAAAATGCACGCAATAATAAGAAATTGTCCGCAACCCGTATGCCTGAAAAACTGGCTGACTGTATCTGGAACGACCCTGACCGTACCGAACTGTACATCGTCGAGGGTGATTCCGCAGGCGGTTCTGCCATTCAGGGTCGCGATCGCAACTATCAGGCGATTTTGCCGCTTTGGGGTAAAATGCTCAACGTGGAAAAAGCGCGTATCGACAAGGTGTACTCCAACGAGAAACTGTTGCCGGTCGTGGTAGCGCTCGGTTGCGGTATCGGTGAGGAATTTGATATTTCCAAACTCCGTTACGGCAAAATTATCATCATGGCGGATGCTGACGTGGACGGTTCTCACATCAGAACCTTGTTGCTCACCTTCTTCTTCCGCTATATGCGGCCGTTGGTGGACGGCGGACACGTGTACATCGCACAGCCGCCGCTGTACAAGGTTTCCAAAGGTAAACAGGTGCGGTATGCGTTCTCGGATGAGGAGCGCGATGCATATATTGCGGAACTGGGCGGCAATGCTGACATCCAGCGCTATAAAGGTCTCGGTGAAATGGATCCCGAGCAGTTGTGGGAGACCACCATGGATCCCAACTTCCGCACCATGCTGAAAGTCAATCTTTCGGATGCCATTGCGGCGGATGAAACCTTCTCCATTTTGATGGGCGATAAGGTAGAACCGCGTAAAGAATTCATTGAGAAGAACGCACAGTACGTGCAAAATCTGGATATTTAATCTATGGAACAACAAAACGTAAACGAGCTGTCCTTTGCGGTGGATCTGACAAAGGAAGAATATATGCAATATTACAAAGTGCTCACCCGTTACAGCGCGGCGGCGCCCATGCAAAGGATCGGTTTGATCATTGTGGCGGCGCTCACCGTGTTCGGTGGGGCGGTAACCTACCAAGACGGCGGTTTTTCTGCGTTGTTTACGCCGGATTCATTGCTGTTATTCATCCCTGCGGTGCTGTTGCTCATATACAATCTGTGTGTGATGCCGTATTTTCGTAAACGGCAGGCAGACCGCGGATACGAAACGGCGGTGGCAGGCGGACAGATCTTTGCAGGAACGGTAACCATCAATCGTGAAAAGATCACCAAAATCACCCCGTCGGGTACGTTTACCATCTATTTTTCCGATCGCACGCTGTTTCACGAGCAAAACGATATGCAGATGTTTGTGAACACGCAGGGAAGAGGCATTATCCTGCCTGCTCGCTGTATGACCAAAGAATTGGCGGACGGTGTGAGAAACATTGCGTTTTCCGCTTTGCCGCCTGCGTTTTGCAAGGTGCGTGAGCAGATGTTGTGTCAGCGTGAGACGCCCATGGAGATTGAAAAGCCTGAAGAGGCGGCACCGTCGCTGTTTCAGACGGTGGTTACCTACAATGAAGCGGAGCAGACGTACATTATTCAGGAAATTACCAACCGAAAACTTCGCAGAAGCATCATTCCAAACAGCATTTTGAGTTTTTTGTTGGCACTGCTGTTCGGAATGGGACAATCCCGTACCACTGTGTTGGCTATTTTCGTGATTGCACACGTGGCATTGACCTTGCTTGGCTATTTCAGAAACAAACGCGGCACAAAATGGATCGTTTCGGAAGAAAATTTCCGTTTTGATTGCAAAATCACCGAAAAGGCGGTGATTGCGGACGGCGGCGCACGCCGTGGCGTGTACAACGTGCCATGGAAAGACGTTGAACACGTGTATGAGAGCGATCTGTTTGTAGAAATTTGTTCGAAATATCATTCTATTCATATTCCCAAACGCTTGATTGCAGACATAGACAGTTTCGGCAGGTTGATGGACACCTGTCGAAAAGAAAGGAACCGATAAACTATGGATGAACAGAAAATCGTAACCGAAAATTTGGCGGAGACCGCCGGTGGAGAGACGCCCACCAAGGTAGTACCCGTCGATCTTGAAAAGGAAATGAAAAAGAGTTTCCTGGAATATTCCATGTCGGTCATCGTGTCCCGTGCTTTGCCGGACGTGCGCGACGGCTTGAAACCCGTGCATCGCCGCATCCTGTACACCATGCACGAAAACGGTCTGACCCCCGACAAAGCGCACCGTAAGTGCGCGGATACCGTCGGTGCGGTGCTGGGTCGTTATCATCCGCACGGTGATGCGTCCGTGTACGATGCCATGGTGCGTATGGCGCAGGATTTTTCACTGCGCTATCCGCTGATCGACGGACACGGTAACTTCGGTTCCATTGACGGCCACCCTGCCGCTGCTTACCGTTATACCGAGTCCAGAATGAGCAAAATGTCGCTGGATATGCTCGCCGACATCGAAAAAGAGACGGTGGACTTCCAGAACAACTATGATGATCGTCTGCAAGAGCCGGTGGTTCTCCCGTCCCGTTTCCCGAACCTCATCGTGAACGGTTCGATGGGTATTGCGGTCGGTATGGCGACCAATATTCCGCCGCACAACCTGTGCGAAGTGGTGGACGCTATCTGCCTGTTGATTGACAACCCCGATGCAGAGCTCGTGGACATTATGGAACACGTCAAAGGTCCTGATTTCCCGACCGGCGGTGTGATTATGGGTCATGCAGGCATCCGTGCCGCGTATGCGACCGGCCGTGGCAGAGTCATCGTGCGCTCCAAGGCGGAAATCGAGGAAGACGGTAATCATAACCGTATTATCATCAGCGAAATTCCGTATCAGGTAAACAAACTGAAACTGGTCAAATCCATCATTGATCTGGTGGACAACAAACGCGTGGAAGGTATCCGCGACGTGGTGGACCATTCCAGCAAACTGGGTATGCGCATCGTCATCGATCTGAAAAAAGATGCCGTGCCGCAGGTGGTGCTCAATCAGTTGTACGCCTACACCGAGATGCAGACCACCTTTGGTGTGATTTTGCTGTGTCTGGTGAACGGCGTGCCGCGTATTCTGAATTTAAAACAGATTCTCGAAGAGTACATCAAGTTCCAGCAGGAAGTCATTACCCGTCGTTGCCTGTTTGAACTGCGCAAAGCAAAAGACAAAGCGCATATTATGGAAGCACTGCACACCGCGGTGGACTTTATCGATGAAGTCATCGAGATGATCCGCTCCTCTTCGGATACGCCCGAAGCCAAAGCGCGCTTGATGGAACGCTTTAACTTTGATGACGTGCAGGCAGAAGCGATCGTGCAGATGCGTTTGCGCCAGCTCTCCGGTCTGGAAAGACAGAAGATTGAGGATGAACTCAACGCTCTGCGTGCGCGCATTGCCGAACTCGAAGGCATTTTGGCGGACGAAAACAAAATTCGCGCTATCGTCAAAGAAGAATGTCTGCGTATGCGCGATAAATACGGCGACGAGCGCAGAACCGAGATCTCCTTTGTGTCGGGCGAAGTGGATATTGAAGACCTCATTCCCGATGAAGACTGCGTGCTGACCATGACCAAACTCGGCTACATCAAGCGTCAGGCGGCGGACACCTACCGCACCCAGCGCCGTGGCGGCAGAGGTATTATGGGTATGGGCACGCGTGAAGAGGACTTTACCGAGACCATGTTCTCTTGCGGCAGTAAGGATTATATCTATTTCTTCACCTCGTTCGGCAAGGTGTATCGCTTGAAAGCGTACGAAGTGCCGGAGGGTACGAGAACTGCCAAGGGTATGAACATTATCAACCTCTTGCCCATCGAAAAAGAGGAAAAGGTTACCGCCGTGATCCGTGTGGACAGAGAACAGGAAGAGGGCGGCTATCTGTGTATGGTTACCAGACGCGGTATTATCAAACGTACCAAACTGGAAGCATACGCGAATATTCGTAAAAACGGCTTGATTGCCATTGATCTGGATGAAGGCGACGAACTTGCGTGGGTACATCTTACCGACGGCGAGCAAACCTTGCTGGTGGCTACCAGAAACGGTATGGCGATCCGCTTTGATGAAAACGATGCGCGCGTGGTGGGCCGTACCGCCCGCGGCGTGAAAGCAATCACCCTGCGCGAAGGCGACGAAGTGGTGGGTATGGAACTGTGTAAGGACGATGCCACCCTCATCACCATCTCCGAGACCGGATACGGTCGCAGAAGTGAGTTGTCCGATTATCGTATCCAGTCCCGCGCAGGTAAGGGTATTACCAACTACCATACCGACAAAAACGGCAAGGTGGCAGGTATCAAGATGGTGGACGGCAGTGAAGACCTCATCCTCATCTCCGCAGACGGCGTTATCATCCGTATCGAGTCGGAAGAGGTGCGTCTGTGCCATCGTCCGTCCAAAGGCGTGCGCGTAATGCGTATCGTGGGCGACAACCGTATCGTGTCTATGACCTGCGTGCCGCGTGAAGAGGATTCTGACATCCCCAAAGGCGAAGTTTCCACCGAAGCGCCCGATGACGAGAACGATCCCGTGATCGACGAGCCGGAAGAAACGGTTGCCGAGACGGCAGAGGAATAATACGCACAAAAGCAGCGGCGCTCTGCGCCCTGCGAGTTCCCCTTATACAAACCAACCCGAACTTACGATCGCCCGCAGGAAACTGCGGGCGATATTCGGGTGGAACACCCCAAAACAAGTGAATACAAATAGTTTTATATAGGGAAAATATACAAATTGTTATCAAGAAAAACGGCGTGTATATCCGTATGAAAAAACGGTATACATATTCCTGTTTACTGACAAGTGGATATGCCGCAATGTAGAAAAATCTGCAACCCCAAAAAAGCGTGGAAAACTATGGAAACGCAGTAAAACAGCGGAAAACTCACATTTCACATTGTGGAAAACTATGTTGAAATGGGGAAAGTGTGTACTTGAAATATTCCAGTTTGTATATTTTTCGTGTATAAACGCCTGAATACTATACTTTTCGACACTTTAACGGTGGAAAGCTTGTGGAAAAGTTGAAAAACCATAATTTGCCAATTTCCCATAAAATTGGCTGCAAAAACCGCTTATCCATGCCTCCCTTGTGTAAAGGGAGGTGGTTGAGCGAAGCGAAACCGGAGGGATTGTTACGGATAGAAAACACAACAAATCTATCGTTCATACTGCAAGAACCCTCCGAAAAAATATGACTAAAGAGGAAAGACATCTCTGGTATGATTTTCTTCGCACCTATCCTATTAAATTTCTGCGGCAAAAACCGCTTGGGAAATATGTCGTAGATTTTTACTGTGCAAAAGTAAACCTGATTATTGAATTGGACGGGTCACAGCATTTTCTCGATGCGCAAGCGGAAAAAGATGCGGAAAGAACGGCTTTTTTAGAGCAATATGGGATTCGTGTGTTGCGTATCCCCAACAATGCAGTAAATCAAAATTTTTCGGGTGTCTGCGAATATATCGATAATGAAGTAAAACAATCCCTCAGTCAGCTTCGCTGACAGCTCCCTTTACACAAGGGAGCCGTTGGCGGATTCGATCTTGTTTCACGTGGAACAAAATCGAACTTCGTTCGATTTTGCCGCGATTTTGTTCGAGTGCAAAGGCGTGCGCTCGGTTTTGCTTCGCAAAACACCACAAAAGTCGCCCTAAGTTAACTTCGTTCGATTTTGCCGTTTTAGGCAAAAGACGGAGGGAGTCGGGGAAAAGAAAACGGACGATTCGTGCATCGTCTTTACGCAAATATTTAAAATCACATCGTAGGAGCGGTCGTTGACCGCCCGCAAATTCGTGCAAACGCAAACCACTCCTGCATATAAAGGATGAAAGCTATGAAATTCTTTGAAGAACATTATCAGGTCGCTGTGATCGGTGCAGGCCATGCCGGTATTGAGGCAGGGCTTGCGAGCGCGCGCCTCGGTGCGAAAACGGCGGTGTTCACCGTCAATATGGACTGGGTGGGCAATATGCCGTGCAATCCGTCTATCGGCGGCACTGCGAAAGGACATCTGGTGCGTGAGATTGATGCGCTGGGCGGCGAGATGGGTAAGGCGGCGGATGCCACCTTCCTGCAATCCCGTATGCTCAACCGCGGCAAAGGTCCTGCAGTGCATTCACTCCGCGCACAAATCGATCGCAGAGATTATGCAGGGTATATGAAACACGCGTTGGAGTTGCAGGACAATCTGGATCTGCGCCAGGCGGAAGTGGTGTCCATTGAAAAGACTGCAGACGGCAAATTCCTGCTGACCACCCAACTGGAAGCGGAATACACCGCCGATGCGGTGATTCTGGCGACAGGTACGTTCCTCAAGGGCCGCATCTTCGTGGGAGACGTCAACTACGAGGGCGGTCCGGACGGTATGTTTGCTGCCAACCGCTTGTCAGCATCCCTCAAAGATCTCGGCGTGGAACTGCGCCGTTTCAAAACGGGTACACCTTCTCGTGTGCTCCGTCAGAGCATTGATTTCTCGGGTATGGAAGAACAGGCGGGGGAGGACCCTGTAACCCCGTTCTCGTTTGAAAGCCCTGAAGATCTGAAAAACACCGTTTCTTGCCATATCACCTGGACTACGCAGGCGACAAAAGACGTCATTCACAAAAATCTGCACCGTTCGCCGCTGTACGGCGGTGTGATTGAGGGTGTGGGTCCTCGCTATTGCCCCAGTTTTGAGGATAAGGTGGTACGGTTTGCGGATAAAGAGCGCCACCAGGTGTTTATCGAGCCGTGCGGCAAGAATACCGAAGAAATGTATCTGCAGGGACTCAGTTCCTCGTTGCCCGTGGATGTGCAACTGCAATTTTTGCGCACCATTCCCGGCTTGGAGCATGTAAAGGTGATGCGCCCTGCGTATGCGATTGAATATGATTGTATCGATCCTATCCAATTGGATGCGACCTTGGAATTCAAAAACGTCCCCGGTTTGTTCGGTGCAGGACAGTTCAACGGCAGTTCCGGTTATGAAGAGGCGGCGGCACAAGGCTTGGTTGCAGGTGTCAACGCCGCCAATAAACTGCTCGGCAAGCCGCAACTGCTGCTGGACCGCGCTTCCAGTTATATCGGCACGTTGATTGACGATCTGGTAACCAAAGGTTGCAGTGATCCGTACCGTATGATGACCTCGCGCTCGGAATACCGATTGGTGCTGCGCCAGGATAATGCGGACGAGCGTTTGACCCCCATTGGCAGAGAGGTGGGGCTGGTGGATGATGAACGGTGGGCGCACTTCTGTGCGCGCCGTGAACTGAAAGCCGCCGAGCGTGCGCGCTTGGAAAGCACCGTGATTGCGCCGTCGGATGCAATCAACGATATTCTTGTTTCACGTGAAACAACCCCACTTACTACGGGCGCGAAGCTCATCGACCTGATGCGCCGCCCGAATATCGGTTATGAGGCGTTGGCGCCGATCGATACCGAGCGCCCCGACCTGCCGCGTATGGTGTTTGAGCAGGTGGAGGTTGAGGTAAAGTACGAGGGGTATATCCGCCGTCAGATGGCAGATATTGCGGAAATGCGCCGTTTGGAGAAACGGTTGCTCCCCGAAGACGTGGATTATACCACGGTAACGGGTCTGCGTAAAGAAGCACAGGAAAAACTGAACAAAGTGCGTCCGCGCAGCATCGGACAAGCCTCCCGTATCAGCGGCGTCAGCCCTGCGGACGTTTCGGTGCTGATTGTGTATACGAATAAATAATTGTACCCACCAAGCCTCCCTTGTGCAAAGGGAGGGGGACCGCCGAAGGCGGTGGAGGGATTGTCTTGGAAAGAAAACACAACAAAGAAATCGTACAAACCGCAAGAATCCTCCGAAAAAACATGACCAAAGAGGAAAGGCATCTTTGGTATGATTTTCTCCGCACCTATCCGATTAAATTTCTGCGACAAAAACCTCTTGGCAGATATATTGCGGATTTTTATTGCGCAGAGGCGAAGATTGTTGTAGAACTGGATGGATCACAACATTTTTGTGAAGTGCAGGCACAAAAGGATGCAGAACGAACGGCGTATTTGGAACAATATGGAATTCGTGTGTTGCGCATTCCCAACAATGCGGTAAATCAAAACTTCAGTGGTGTGTGCGAATATGTTGACAATGAGGTAAAACAATCCCTCAGTCAGCTTCGCTGACAGCTCCCTTTGCACAAGGGAGCCTTTGGGTTGTGAAGAAAAGAGCAAATAAATTGTTCCATGTGAAACAATCCTATATAGGAGAAACGATATGATTAACATTGAATTGCTGAAAACTGCCGCCGATGCGGTGGGGGTAGAAGTGGATGCCGTTTTAGCAGAACGGCTGGACACCTACGCCCGATTGTTGGTGGAATGGAATGAAAAAATGAATTTAACCGCGATCACTGACCCCACCGACATCGCAATCAAGCATTTTGCGGACAGTTTGGCGGCAGCACCGCTGTTGCCAAAGGGTGCTTTTTCGCTGATTGACGTGGGAACAGGCGCAGGATTTCCCGGTTTGCCGCTGGCGATGCTCCGTCCCGATTGCAAACTGACACTGCTGGACAGCCTCAACAAGCGACTCATCTTTTTGGATGAAGTTTGTAAAGCGGTGGGAGTAGAAGCGCGGTTTTTGCATCTGCGTGCAGAGGATGGCGGCAAAAAGCCCGAGTTGCGCGAACAATTTGACGTTGCAACCGCCCGTGCGGTGGGCGCGTTGCCGTTGCTGTGCGAATATTGCTTGCCGTATGTGAAGGTGGGCGGTCGCTTTTTGGCGCTCAAAGGTCCGACCGGTGAGGAAGAAAGCGAGAAAAGCCGCCGCGCGATGGCGCAACTGGGCGGTAAGGTGCGCGAGGTCAAGAAGTTCTGCCTGCCTGCTGACAGTAAAGGCGAAACAGGCGAGCGACAAATCTTTTTTATCGACAAATGTACCAAGACACCGCAAAAATTCCCCCGACCTGCCGCAAAAATTGCAAAAAATCCGTTATAACAGTAGATTCCGCCCCGACGATATGACAGGGCGGAATCTTTTTTTATGCTATAGTGCTTCTGTGGGACATTTCCCACGGAAGGGGAATGAAAAGAGATGTTAAAACAAAAACGCAAGTACAAAGTGGCAGGACAGGTGGAAATGATTCCCATAGAGGACATTTTACCCAATCCGCAACAACCCAGACGGACCTTTGACCGTATAAAACTGCTGGAATTATCCCAAAGCATTGCGGAAAACGGGATTTTGCAACCGCTGGTCATTTCCGAGCGTGAGGGGCGGCCGGTGCTGGTGTCGGGGGAACGGCGGTTGCGTGCCGCCAAACTCGCAGGACTGCATACGGTACCCTGCGTGCGTACCGAGGCGGAGGGGATGCGGCAGGCGTTGCTGGCGATGATTGAAAACCTGCAACGAGAGGATATGAACTGCTTTGAAACCGCCGAAGGTATTGAACGGCTGATCCATACATACGGACTCACACAAGAAGAGGCGGCAACGCGGCTGGGATACTCCCAGTCGGCTGTGGCGAATAAACTGCGTCTGTTACAGTTGTCCCACGAAGAAAGAATGGTGCTGATCGAAGGGGGACTCACCGAACGGCACGCGCGGTGTCTTTTGCGACTCAAGAAACCCGAAGAGCGCAGATGGGCGCTCACCGAGATTCTGAAAAAGGGAATGACGGTGGCGCAAGCGGAAGCGCTCGTCGAACGGATGCTGGTCGGCAAGGTGGCGCGCCACGGTCGGGTCAAGCCCCTTATCCGCGACGTGCGGTTGTTTTTCAACACCCTCGACCACGCGGTCGCCACCATGAAAAAGGGTGGTATCGCCGCCGAGTGCACCCGACACGAAACCGACGCCTATATCGAATGCATCGTCCGCATCCCCCGCTCTATGGCGGAAAAAGCGAACGGATAGTAATATTTCCATATAAATATACCAACTGTATACCATTTGGGCGGATTTGCGTATGTTTTCGAAGGTATCGTAGGGGACGGTCTCTGCGCGTCCCGCAAAACCCACCCACCTATGACGGGCGAACACAGTTTGCCCCTGCGATTGCTGACATCGCCGCCCCCACACCGGATAATCAAAAATCACCGCATACGGTTGCAACCGCGAGGGATATGTGATAGAATGTTTTAAATACATTTTACAAAACCAAGTGAACTGTTTTTACATATCTCCGATAGGATGATAACGAGGTGATAGTATGATCTATCTGGTGGAGGACGACAGCAATATCCGCGAATTGGTGGTATACACCTT
>JAZRQN010000042.1:0-10265 GCA_045649855.1 Acutalibacteraceae bacterium
ACCGCTTGGCCTCCGACTTGTCTTCTATCCGATGTATCGCCTCTAATTCCGGACGCGGATCACCCGGGTATACGGGCGCTGAAAACAATTCTCTTGTAATATCGATGATTTTCATAATTGCATCACCCTACTTCACCATACCATATTTTTTGACACGGTGCAACAAAAAAGGTTTCCAAAGCCTTTAAAATATGTTATACTGATTTTATATGAAAGGTGGGTGAAGCCATGTTGCGTTTGATCACAGGCCGTGCCGGCAGCGGCAAAACCGAATACGTCTTGCGTGCGCTTGCGGATGCGGCTGAAAACGCAGCGGTGCGACCGCTCGTTTTGTTAGTACCCGAACAGTTTTCGTTTGAAAGCGAACGCACCCTTTTGCAACGTTTCGGCGTGCAGAAAGCCGCTCGCGTGCAGGTGTTCAGTTTCACCCGTCTGGCAGAGCGCGTACTGCGCGAAAGCGGAAATGACGCCCCTGTGATAGACGACGTTACCCGCGCACTTTTGATGAGCCGTGCGTTGGAACTGTGCTTAACCCCCGAAAACCGCGCGGAAGATACCCGACTGCAAGCGCGTATCCACGATACCGCCTATCTGTCTTCCCTGCTGGCGTTTTCCACCGAATGTAAACAGTGCGGCATCTCGCCGGGCCTGCTCAAAGCGGCCGCCGACAAGTTGGAGGACGGAACACTCAAAACCAAGTTGCAGGATTTTAGCGGTGTATTTGACGTCTTCGAAGCGCTGTCAATGGGCAGCGGCGTGGATACCGAAGACCTGCTTTGCCTGCTGACCGAGCATCTGCCCGACAGCACATTGCTGGACGGTGCTGACATCTACGTGGACGGTTTCAAAGGCTTCACCGCTCCCGAACTGGATATTCTGGCAGTGCTGATGAGAAAAGCAAACGTTACCGTTACGCTGTGCACCGACGGCAAAAACGTCGACGATCACACTGCGTGCGGTCTGTTCGCGCCCGTCAACCGTTCTATTCGACAACTGCATCAAATAGCAAACGAGTGTGGCGTTGAAATTGCAACGCCCGTTGTATTGACCGAAAACCACCGCGCGCAAAACGCCGCGCTGAAAGCGGCGGAACAGTACTGTTTTTCTGCTCGTCCTGCTGTGTTTTCCGAAGATGCCAGCGCGGTATCGATCGCCGCTTGCCCCGAAATTTACACCGAATGTGCCACCGCCGCGCGGCAGATTCGAAGCGCTCTTCGCGAACACAAGTGGCGCGCGAGAGATGTTGCAATCATCGTGCGCAATCTGAACGATTACCAAAACGTGCTGGGCAACGCCCTGCGCCGTGCAGAAATCCCGTATTATATGGACGAGGCGACCGACGTATATACCATGCCGCTGATGTCTCTGTGCCTGTCCGCTTTGCGTATATGTGCCGGCGGTTGGCAGACGGACGAACTGCTCCGCATGATGAAAACAGGTCTTTTGCCGTTTGATGAAATGGACACCGCCCTGCTTGAAAACTATGCGTTTATGTGGCGCATTGACGGCAACCGTTGGGATGCGCCTTTCACCGCTAACCCATCCGGTCTGACCGCCATGCGTACCGCTGATAAAGAGGCGTTGAAACTGTTGGAATCTCTGCGTGTGCGTTTGATCGCACCGCTCAAAACTCTGCGTGCGACACTCGGCTCTGCCGTGAACGGCGAAGTATTCGCACGAGCCGTATACGCATATCTCACCGACCGCGCAGTCAATGCCGACGAGGGTACGCGCCGTCTGCACGCCGTGCTGACCGACGAGGGCGAGCCCCTGCTTGCCGAGCAAACGGCGAAGTTGTGGGACGTCGTGATGGATATGTTGGACCGTTTTGCCACGGTATTTGCCAACGAGCAACTGCCCACCAAGCGGTATGCAGACCTCTTTCGATTGGCGGCAGGACTCGTTTCGCTCCCCTCCATTCCGCAAAGTTTGGATGCGGTGCAGGTAGGCAGCGCCGACCGCGTGCGGCTACAATCCCCCAAAGCCGTGTTCATTTTGGGCGCTAACGAGAGCGTGTTCCCCGCATATCCCACCGACAGCAATCTGCTGTCCGACCGCGAGCGTGAAATGCTCAAAGCGGACGGTCTGCATTTTTCGGGCGATCGACTGTTGAAAGCGGCGGAAGAGCGTTTCTTCGCATACACCGCTGTGGCGGCACCGTCTGAATTTTTGTACATCTCCTATCTGCAATCCAAAGGCAAAGAAGCTGCGCACCCCTCCGCGTTGGTGGAAAACATCACCGCTGTTCTGCCGTCCCATACCGTAGTGAACAGCAGAAACGATACAGCGGATACCATCCAGTCGACAGCGGAAGCGCTCGACCGTTTTGCCGCAGGTTACGGCACCAATGATCCGCTTGCCGCAACGCTGTATGCCGCTTTGCGTGAACAGCCGCATACCGCCGACGTCATAGCGGCGATGGAACACGGCATCAAACACGCCAAACAATCCCTGTATCCCGAAACGGCGAGCGAACTGTTCGGTCGGGATCTGTGTATCTCCGCCAGTCAGGCGGACACGTTCCACCGTTGCCGTTTCCAATATTTCTGCCAATACGGTTTACGGCTCAAAACCCGCAGGATCGCCGATCTGCACACCTCCACGTTTGGTACTTTTTCACATTATATTTTGGAAACGTTGTTACCCGAATACATCGCTAAAAATGAGGGGATCGCCGCATCGGATATCCCCAATATGCAAGCGCGCATACGCGCCGCTTTGCACGCATACGTTGAAAACGAGATGGGCGGTTTTGAGGACAAGCCCGCGCGTTTCCGCTATCTGTTATCGCTGGTGGAACGCACCTGTTTTTCGCTGTTGTGGTTTGCGGTCAACGAGATTGCACAAAGCCGTTTCAAACCCGCCGATTACGAACTGGTCATCGGTAACGGCGGCGTGCCTTCCCCCGTGCTGAAAACTCCAAGCGGCAGTATTTCCATCATCGGCAAAATCGACCGTGTGGATATTTATGAGCGAGAGGACACCGTTTTCGTGCGCGTGGTCGACTACAAAACGGGATCTAAAGAATTCAAGCTCAGCGAAGTGCCGTACGGCATCAATATGCAGATGCTGCTATACCTGTTTGCCGTTTGTCAAAACGGCGGTGCACGGTACGGCGGTGCAGAAACCGCGCCTGCAGGCGTCTTGTATCTGCCTGCCAAAGATATTACACAGAAGAACACAGGACAACCGTTGGATGAAAGCCGTTTGAAGCAGTTGCGGATGAACGGTCTGATTCTGCGCGACGTGGACGTGTTGCAGGCTATGGAAGAAAAGGGCGAAGGTGTCTTCATCCCTGCCACCGTGGAGAACAACGAGATCGGTCAGAAGAGCACCGTCGCTTCACGCAAGGATTTTAATAATATCCGTGTGCTTGTGGAACGGTTGTTGGTGCAAATGGCGAATACCCTGCTTGCAGGCGACGTGGATGCCGTTCCCACCGGCGAAAGCGAAAAGATGCCTTGTCGATATTGCGATTTCAGGGCTTTGTGCGGCCACGAAGACGAGGACGAACAAACAGTGATGTCCTCTGCGAAATTGGAAACCGTATTGGCATCCTTGGAGGAGGTGGCAGACAATGGCTAAACGCGAATGGACGCCTCAACAGCGCCAAGCGATCGATGACCATAACGGCTCTCTGCTCATTTCTGCTGCCGCAGGTTCGGGCAAGACCGCCGTGTTGGTAGAACGCGTGGTACGCCTCATTACCCACCCCACCAATGCCGTGGATATTGACCGACTGCTCATCGTTACCTTTACCAAGGCGGCCGCCGCCGAGATGAAACAGCGTCTGTCCGCCAGATTGGGCGATTTTATCGCTCAAGACCCCGAAAACACGCGTCTGCAACGGCAACAAATGTTGTTGCCCACCGCTCCCATTTCCACCATTGACGGCTTTTGCACCTCGTTTTTGCGAGAGCATTTCGACGCTTGCGGCATCTCGCCGCGGTTCTCTGTCGCGGAAGGTGCGACCGAAACAATGCTCCGCAACGAAGCGTTGGATGAAACGTTGGAAGTGTTTTATGCCGCGGCAGAGGACGGGTTTTCTCGTCTTGCTGACCTCATCAACGGGCGCAAAGACGATGCTGAACTCAAAAAGACGGTGCTCGCCACCTATGACTTCATCCGTGCGCAGGCATTTCCGTTCGCTTGGCTCAGAGAGGCGTGCGCCATTCCTGAAAACACCCCGCTATCCGAAACGGTTTGGGGTAAATGGATCCGCCGTTACGTATCCGAACACCTGCTATTCTTGTGCGACGTGATGAATCGCGCCGCCGATACCCTCGCAGGGGTAGAAGATGCCACCGCGTATCTGGAAAGATTGATTGCCGATATTGCCGTTTTGCGCAACACAGCGCTCATCGTCGCCGATCCTGCCAACGATTGGGACACCTGCGCTACAGCTGTACAAGCAGCTGTGCCGGGCGATCTGCGCGGATTCAAAGAGGTGGACAAAGCGCTCAAAAAGATCGCGCAGGACACCTGGACCATGGTACGCAAAGACATCCGTGAAAAGCTGATACCGTCCTTTGGCGAGGACGAGCAAACGGCAATGAACGGCATCCGAAACACCAAAGATATGCTCACCGCCTTGTGCGAGGTGGTGGAAGCATTCACCGAGCGTTACGCACAGAAAAAGAACGAGCGGCAACTGCTGGATTTCAGCGATCTGGAACATCTGACGCTGGAGTTGCTGTGCGATGCCCAAACGGGAGAACCCACGGCACTCGCCAAAGAAGCAGGCGCGCAGTTTGCGGAAATTCTGGTGGATGAATATCAAGATACCAACGACGTGCAGGATACCATCTTCCGTATGCTGTCAAACGACAACAACCTCACCTTCTGCGTGGGCGACGTCAAACAAAGCATTTACGGTTTCCGTCAGGCGATGCCCGAGATCTTTATGGGCAAAAAACGCGAATACGCCAAATACGACGGCAAACACTATCCTGCGTATATCACGCTCGGCAACAACTTCCGTTCCCGTAAAGAGGTAACGGGGGCTGTAAACTTCGTTTTTGAGCAGTTGATGACACGCGAATTTTGCGGCATCGACTACTGCGACAACGAACAATTGATCCCCTCCAACACCACCTATCCCGCAATGCAAGCGGCCACAGAAGTGTTGCTGTTGGACAACCCGTTTGCCAAAGCGGATATGGATGCTGACGTATTGGAGGCGCGGCTGATCGCTGACCGTATCCGCGAACTGATTGCAAGCGGCACGGTTACCGAAAACGGGCAGTTGCGCCCTGTCAAATACAGCGATATTTGTATTCTCACACGTTCGCGCGGTACTCACGCGGCAACCCTTGCCGCCGAACTCAACCGACTGGGGATTCCCTCTGCGGTGGACGTGGGTGTGCCGTTCTTTAAAGCACCCGAGATACAAGCGACACTGGCACTTTTGCGCGCCATCGACAATCCGCTGCGCGACGTTTCCCTCGCCGCAATGTTGCTCTCCCCCGTCGCGCAAATGACCGCCAACGATCTCGCAACTTTGCGCGTACACGCCAAAACAGCAACCCCTGAGATCCCCTCCACCCTGTACGGCGCGCTGTTGGCGGCAGAGCCCTGCGAAACGATTTCCGCCGCAGTATACGATAAAGTGCAACGTGTGTTGCGTATGTTGCAACACTATCGCCGTTTGGCGCTCGCGTTGCCTGCCGACATACTGCTCACCCGTTTGTTGGAAGAAACTGCGTTATTAGCAGCGGTTGCGGCGGATGATAACAGTCGTTCCAGAGTGGAACATATCCACGAACTGATGCAGTTTGCGCGCGATTTTGAGCAAAACGGGTTCAAAGGATTGTCCGCGTTCGTGCGGTATATGGACCGTATGGAAAGTGAGAAAGACGATTTGTTCACCTCGCCTGCCCATACCGGCAACAGCAACACCGTGTCTTTGATGACCATTCACGGCTCTAAAGGTCTGGAATTCCCCATCGTGTTTATGGCGCGATTGTTCGGACAATTCAACCGCGAATCATCCAAAAAAGCGTTGCTGTTAAACGGCAAGGTCGGCGCCGCTATTTCGGACTACGATCCCGTTGAGATGAACAAGACCGACACGGTGGCAAAGCGCGGTGTCAAACTCGCGATACGGTATACCGAGCTCGCCGAGGAACTGCGCGTGCTGTACGTCGCCATGACCCGCGCGAAAGAAAAGCTGATCACCGTGTTCGTGCAATCCAACCTGGTTTCCCGCATTCAAAAACTGGCATCCTTCCTGTCGGACGCCAAAACGCTTACCGGCGCACATATGCTGTCCTTACACTCGCTCGGCGATTGGCTCATTTCCGCATTCTTGCGGCATCCCGATGCACAGTTGTTGCGGCATATCGCAGGAGATACCCTGCCGGATACGCTGTCATCGGACGCGCCGCTGATCTGCCGCGAATATATAGCGGCGGAATTGGCGGATTCGTCTGTTTGTGAAACCACCAAAGCACAAGTGCAAGCGGATATGCAACTGGTTGCCGCTATCAACGAGCGTATCGGGTATCAATATCCCTTTGCCGCGTTGCACGCCGTACCTGTCAAAATGGCGGCATCGGTGTTGGCGCACAAAGAAACCGACAGCGAATTCATCGCGCACAGCAAGCCGTCCTTCCTGTCAACAGACGGCCTCACGGGTGCACAGCGCGGCACGGCGACCCACGCATTTATGCAGTACGCGGATCACACCGCCGCCGCAAACGATCCCGCCGCGGAAGCGGAGCGCCTGTATCAAGACGGATTCCTCACGGAACAGCAAGTGCAAGCACTCAATATATCGCACATCCGCACATTCTTTGCAAGCGATCTGTACAAACGGATGGCAAACGCCGCCGTGTTGCATCGGGAGTACGATTTTGCCGTCTTGCTGTCCGCTACCGCTTATGACAACACCCTCCCCGATACGTTGGAGAACGAAAACATCGTGGTGCAAGGTATGGTGGACTGCCTGTTCGAAGAAAACGGCGAACTTGTGGTTGTGGACTACAAAACCGACCGTGTCAAAGACGGCGACGAACTGCGTACACGGTACAAAAAACAGTTGGATATTTACAGCGAGGCGCTGACCAAACTCCTCGGAAAACCCGTCAAAGAAACGCTGCTGTATTCTTTCCATTTGGATAAAATTATATCGGTATAACAAAAAATCGATGCAGAGAATCTCTGCATCGATTTTTATTATGATTGTCGTTTGAGCAATTTCCGTAACCCGACATACAATACAGCCAACGCAACGGCATACAGCACCATATACCATACAAAATTGCTGTTATACGTCGATTTGATGTAATAGCTGGTCGGAAATAGAATCTGCAGCATTTCCAGTTCTTTCAAATCGAAAAATACCGGGCAAACACCGATCACCAACACCATACACAACGGAATGATCGCACCGTATACGCGGATGTCGTGGAACATCTGATGCAATACCATACAAAACAGCGTACAACACACCGCATACAGCAACACCAACACGATTTCGCGTGTCAACGTGGTGGCTATTCCCGTAGCATACAAGGATATCAGCATCGCCACCGATACGTTCAACGTGGCGATGATCTGACTGCCAAACGCGGCAAACGGTTTATACTGCAACGGCACCCAGGCAAACGTTCCGGCCGCCGCATCCTGTACATAAAACATGGTTGCCGCCATCGCGCACAGCAGTACCAAAACGCTGAGCAAACCGCGAAGCGGCGCCATCAGATACCCTGTATCCTGCGTTTTGTAAAATTCTTCGCCTTCAGGGGTTTCGTGGGCGAACAATTCGCCGTCCATATCATACTCGTCAAAGTAGGTCTGCAACTGTGCATCGGTCAGGTGATCCAGACTCGGCACGTTCTCTCGCACGTACGAAATGTACAATGCCGATGAACAATACCGATACAACGTAACACTCAACCGTTCCTGCGCCAGATGCAACGGAACGGTTTCTTCACGCACGTACACCGTTACCGCTTTGTCGCGCTTGGAACCCGTCTGTACAAAGCGGTTGATCTTCTCCTGCATATCCTCTTCGAACACCCAAACAGTGTCAGCAGAACCGTTTTCCACCATAGAAATCGCATCGGATAGCGTTTCACACACGGTATATCGCATCAACTGTGCGCTTGTTTGCAGATCGCTCACGATTTGCGAGGAAATCTCATCAGTGGGATCTTCCTGCACCAATACGATGTGCGCGAAACCGCTGTCCTCCCGAGCGGCTATCTGCAACAACACCGCCGCCAGCAATACCAACACCAGAAGGATGAGGAAAATCGGTTTTTTGTACAGTCGCTTATTGAGCAACCAAAACCATTTGGCAAGTCGTTTCATCAGCGCTCACCTCTTTTTCCCGAAACGCGGTCATATCGCACCAAAACCACCGCGGATATGAACAGTAACAGATACAACACAACACCGCCCAGGTTGACCCACGGACTGTCCCCAACTATACAGTTTGCCAGATACCCTCTCGCCAAACCGACAGGCAGGAACGCAGATACGCTCTGCAACACCTGCGGCAGTGCATAAATCGGGTAAAAACAGCCGCAGACGAAGCACAAAGCGATGCTGATGAAAAACTGCAACAACGCGCCGACAACCAGATTGCCGGATGCTTCAAATATCAGCATATTGAGCGCTGCCACCATCAGCACAACGGGTATCAGCTGAAACCCGATGCTCACCACAGAAGCGGCATCCGTCCATTCCATACACGCACACGCCACCGCCGCGCCGCCGATGATACAAGCCACCAACAGCATCATCACCCCGGCATACGCGGTATATTCGCACAGCACCTGTTTGACGGAAGAATGACCGTGCGCATCCAACATTCGACTGAGCGCATAGTCCTTTTTGACCAGCAACGCCGCATACGGTATGCCGAGCAACAACACGCAAAACACCGCAATGCCGCAAATGTAATACTGCGTAACCGATACGCCGTCCGCAACACCGATCTGTTCCACCGTGTACACATCTGCACGGCTCAGCAACAGTTCGGTGTTTTCAATGCTGAAGTCATTGACGTGCTTGCCGATTTCCGTGCCCTGATTGTCCCGTATCGCATCCGCCATACCGTACACACTTTTTTGGGTGTACTCTACCAGGTCCACAACCACCTGCGTGATTTCTTCCTTGAGAATGGATACAATACTCGTCATACCGGGACGGGTGATATATTTGATAGTGCGGATCTCGCCGTACAGCGCCGCCTCCATAAACCCTTCCGGAAACACCGCGTACGCGACGATCTCGCCTTTTTGTAACGCCGCTGCCGCCTCCGCCTCGTCCAACAGCACCATCTCCAGCGCAAAACGGGTGGAATCAACCGTCTCCATCGCGGCTTTGCCGATGGAAATATACGGATTGTCGGTATCGCCTGTAATCGCGACTTTCAAACGCTGATGGTCGACGTCCTCGTCTTCCAACTGCATAATACCGCCAAACACCGCCGCCAAACCTGCAAACAACAAGATCGCTACCAACAAAACGAACGGAAACACTTTCAGCAGACGTTTGAATTGTAAATACAGATACATCTTCATCATGATAAACTCTTCACCAGATTGTCAAGATCTCCGTCATACACAAACGGTTGCAATGCACCGTCTTTCAAAATATAACAACGGTCGCACAGTTCCAGTTCCATTACGTCGTGGGTAACCAACAGCAAAATGCCACCTGCTTTTTTGTGTGCGCGCAGGTACGCTGAAATCTCCTGCTTGCACGCAAGATCCAGCGCCGCCATCGGTTCATCCAACAGCAACACGGGCGGATGCTTCGCAATGGCACATCCAATGGATAAGCGCTTTTTCATACCGCCCGACATCTTGGACACAGGCGTTTTGATAAACTCGTGAATGCCGAGCAGATGCAATACGCCGCTTTCCAGCTCTGTGCGCAAAGCATCTTTTTCATACCACAAAGACAGGTTATCCCACGCGGTCAACTCTTCAATGAGCGGTGTCCCTTGCGGAATGTAACCAACCACGCTCGAGCGATCGATACCGCGTTTGAATAAATCGCGTCCGTCGCACAAAAATTCGCCTGTCTGGCAGGATTGCACCCCTGCCAGAATGGACAGTAAGGTGGATTTTCCGCAACCGTTGCCGCCCAGAATGCCAATGCATTCGCCACTTTTTGCCGAAAAGGTAACATCGGTCAATACGCGTTTCTTGGAAAAACGCTTTGCGATTCCTTTGATATCTATCTGCATAATTCCCTCACTATAAAGTTGGTGCCGATCATACCATCGGCGAAGGCGGGTCGGGGCCATG
>JAZRQN010000043.1:0-2554 GCA_045649855.1 Acutalibacteraceae bacterium
GGTCCTGCCGGTATGGCGGCGGCTGTTGCCGCCTTTGATGCAGGGGTTGCCGACGTGGTCATATTGGATCGTGAGGCAATACTCGGCGGTATTTTAAATCAATGCATTCACAACGGTTTCGGACTGCATAAATTGGGCGAAGAGCTGACAGGCCCTGAATATGCCGCACACTATGCAAAAGAGGTTGCAAAACGTGGCATTCGGGTGTATGATGAAACCACCGCACTGTCGGTTTCTCCCGACAAAACGGTGGTTGCACAAAATAAAAACGGCATATTGGAACTGCACGCCAAAGCGGTCATTTTAGCTATGGGCTGCCGCGAACGCAGTCGAGGTGCGCTCAACATCGGCGGCACCCGTCCTGCAGGTGTATACAGCGCAGGCACGGCACAAAAACTGATGAACTGTGAAGGGTATAAAATCGGCAATCGTGCAGTTATTTTGGGGTCTGGCGATATCGGTCTCATTATGGCTCGCCGCCTGTCTTTAGAAGGATCAAAAGTAGAAGCGGTGTGCGAAATTATGCCGTATTCGGGCGGCTTGACCCGCAATATTGTACAGTGTCTCGAGGATTTCGATATTCCGCTGTATCTCAGCCATACAGTAGCGGAAATTCACGGCAAAGACCGTGTCTGCGGCGTGACCATCGCAAAAGTGGACGAAAACCGCCACGTGATAGAGGATACCAAACGATATATTCCCTGCGATACACTGCTGTTATCGGTGGGACTGATTCCCGAAAACGAATTGCCCCGTGCGGCAGGTATCCCCATAGATCCGATCACCGGCGGTGCTTTCGTAAATGAATATCGGGAAACCGATATTCCAGGCATTTTTGCATGCGGCAATGTGTTGCAGGTGCACGATCTAGTGGATTACGTATCGGATGAAGCGGAACTGGCAGGCATTGGCGCCGCCACATTCGTGCGTGGTAATCGTTCAGAAACTCACACGATGGAAACAGTTGCCGGAAGCGGCGTGCGGTACGTGTTGCCGCAACGGATCTCGTCGCTTGGTAAGCAGGATATATCCCTCTTTTTCCGCGTTACAAAACCGTTTGGTAAAGTACGCCTGTCTGCTGTTTGCGGCAACAAGGTACTTGCCACGGTGGTGCGGCAAAAAGCCGCTCCCGGCGAAATGGAAAAATTGACCGTGAAAGCAGAAAATCTGTGCGGTCTTACCGCACCCATCACCGTACGATTGGAGGAGATGTAATATGAACCACACCATGACCTGCATCATCTGTCCGCGCGGTTGCACGCTCACCGTTTCCGATGAAAGCGGCATCATCACCGTGGAGGGACAAGGTTGCAATCGCGGTGAACAATACGGCATTGCCGAATATACCAACCCCACACGCACCGTTACATCCACCGTGCGCATTGCCAACCGCACCGATCGGATGGTAAGCGTGAAAACCGCCGCTCCCATTCCGAAAGCGGAAATGGCGGCGGTGATGAAACAAATTCGTGAAACGGCAATTAACGCCCCCGTTTCCATCGGGGACGTCGTGATAGATGCCGTTTGCGGCACCTGTATTATCGCAACAGCGAATGTAGAATAAGGAGTTTTATGAACAAACTGCAACAATGGTACTGCCGCTTTCGGTACGTACTGGAAAAAGAAAAAAGAAAGCGGTATCCGCGTATGCGGGACACCATTCATATCCCTGAAAAGCAGGGCGTGCCGCTGATTGCACACCGCGGCGTGTCGGGACTTCAAACCGAAAACACCCTGCCTGCCTTTATTGCCGCAGGTCGGCGCAGTTATTTCGGTATCGAAACCGACGTGCACCGCACCAAAGACGGCAAATTCGTCGTATTTCACGATGACGATTTGAAACGCATGGCAGGGCTGGATTTGGTGGTGGAAGAAACCGATTTTGATACGTTGCAAACGGTACCGCTGTTTGAAACACGGTTTTACAAAGCGTGCGGCAAAGCGGTGGACAGTTTGCGTATCCCGACCCTGTCGGAATATATCTGCGTGTGCAAAGAATATAACAAAGTGGCGGTTTTGGAACTCAAAAACCACTTTGAGCGCGAAGATATTGCACGCATTTGTACGGAAATCGCGTCTTTGGACTGGCTTGACAACACCATTTTCATCTCGTTTGATTTTGACAATCTCGTGTACGTGCGCGAACTGTATCCCACACAGTCGGTGCAATTTCTGACAGGTGAGGTCGCAGATTTCACCGCGCTGTTTGACAAACTGCAAGCGCACCGCTTTGATTGGGACGTGTATCACCGCGTTGTCAACAAAGCGCTGGTTGATGAATGCCACCGCCGCGGTATCAAAGTGGGTGTCTGGACTGCGGATGAAGTATCCGCTGTCAAACGGCTCATCGCGTGCGGTGTGGACTATATTACCACCGATATTTTGGAGTGAACGATGGACAAGAAAACGATCATCCGGCAAACCAAATTGTTTTTGTTCGATATGGACGGCACCCTGTATCTCGGGGACCGTCTGTTTGACTTTACCAAAGAGTTGCTGTCGGTTATCAAGCAGAGCGGCAGACGGTATATGTTTATGACCAATAATTCCTCCA
>JAZRQN010000044.1:0-6843 GCA_045649855.1 Acutalibacteraceae bacterium
CGGCACCTCGAACAACTGGCGCGGGATGTTGTCCCGCAACCGCTCGCACAGACGGCGACCGCGGGCATACGCGTTGTCCGCAAACACGATGAAGGACAGTGCGTCCACCACGTCGCCGCTGAGCAGGATGTCCAGCTTGACCAGCGAGGAACGCTCGTACCCTTTCAGTTCGTAGTCGAAACTCGCGTAGCCTTTGGTGCGGGATTTGAGCGCATCGAAGAAATCGTACACGATTTCATTGAGCGGCAGTTCGTAATGGATGTCCACACGGGTGGGATCCAAATATTTCATATCTTTGAACACACCGCGGCGCTGTTGGCACAACTCCATAATATTGCCGACGTAATCGTTGGGCGCAAAGATGTGCGCGGTCGCGATCGGCTCTTCCGCCGACTGGATAGACCCTGCATCGGGGAAGTTGGTGGGGTTGTCGATCTCGATGGTCTCGCCGTCCACCGTGGTAATGCGGTAGATAACGCTGGGTGCGGTGGTGATGAGATCCAGATCGTATTCGCGTTCCAGTCGTTCCTGGATGATTTACATGTGCAACAGCCCCAAGAAACCGCAACGGAACCCAAACCCGAGCGCGACCGACGTTTCGGGTTCGAAGGTCAGCGATGCATCGTTGAGTTGCAGGCGTTCCAACGCTTCGCGCAGGTCCTGATAATGTGCGCCGTCCGCAGGGAAAATACCGCAATACACCATCGGATTTGCTTTGCGGTAACCGGGGAGCGGTTCGGCGGCAGGACGGTTCGCCAGCGTTACGGTATCGCCGACGCGGGCATCGCCCACCGTTTTGATGGATGCCGCGATGTAGCCGACCTCGCCTGCTTCCAGCGAAGCACACGGATCGAGACGGCCGGGGCGCATGTGTCCCACTTCCACCACGTCAAATGTAGCGCCCGTTGCCATCATTTTGATGGTGTCGCCTGCTTTGAGCGTGCCTTCTTTCACGCGGATGTATACGATAACACCGCGGTAACTGTCATAGTAACTGTCAAAAATGAGCGCCTGCAACGGTGCGCTTGCATCCCCCTCGGGAGGCGGCACCTGTTTGACGATCGCTTCCAACACCGCTTCGATGTTGATGCCGTTTTTTGCGGAAATGAACGGTGCTTCGGACGCATCGATGCCGATAACGTCCTCGATCTCGCCCTGCACACGCTCGGGATCGGCGGACGGCAGATCGATTTTGTTGATGACAGGCACGATTTCCAGACCGTGTTCCACCGCAAGATAGGTGTTGGCAAGTGTTTGCGCTTCGATGCCTTGCGAAGCGTCCACGATGAGCAGTGCGCCCTCGCACGCCGCCAGCGAACGGGACACCTCGTAACCGAAGTCCACGTGGCCGGGGGTGTCGATAAGGTTGAACGTATACTCTTCGCCGTCGTCAGCTTTGTGGGTCATGGTAACCGCGTGCGCTTTGATGGTAATGCCGCGCTCGCGCTCCAGATCCATGCTGTCCAGCAACTGTTCTTCCATATCGCGCAAAGCCACCGCTTGCGTTTTTTCCAAAATGCGGTCAGCCAGGGTAGACTTGCCGTGGTCAATATGTGCGATGATACAAAAATTTCGGGTTTTGTCTCTTTGGATCATGTGTGTGTACCTTTCTGTGTGGGATTTGAAACGACTAAACTGTTACAGCGGTGTTTTATAACACTCTGTGAATCCTTTGCCGACCCTCTCTCCTCGGAGACAGAGGCAAGAAGAACGGCTCCTTCTCAGAGGGAGCTGTCGCGATGCTCGTCATCGCGACTGAGGGAGTTTTTTGCGAACATATCGATATATTCGCAAACTCCTGAAAAATTTTTCTGTATATCCATGTTGCAAAAGCGCATCACAGACAACCCGTAGTCTTCTAATACGTCTGTGCGAAATGCATCACGCCGCACGCCGTTATCGGTGTAATGTCCGCCGCCGTCCAACTCGATAACCAACTTCAACTGATGACAATAGAAATCCGCAATAAAATTATCGATGGCTTTTTGTCGCTGGAAGCGAACGGGATACTGCCGCAGAAACTCGTACCAAAGTTTCCTCTCCCACGGTGTCATGTTTTTTCGCAAAGCCTTGGCGAGAGGGATATTGTTTCCGTTATATTTTAAGGACATCTGTTTTCACTCCCCCCGTCACGGCTGCCGCCGTGCCGCCTCTCTCGGAGATGGAGGCGAAGTTGGCTCCCTTCGCGAGAGTTTGGCTTTGGATATAGGTATCCCTTCTGTCCAATATACCATTTTTTCGCGTGCATTTCAAGTGTATCTCAAAAAAGTGTGCGGTTGCTTTTTGTATTTAAAGCGACAAAGAAAATTTTGCCGAAATCCTTGCCTTTTTATCGATATATATGGTAATATAGATTGAATTTTAATCCTTTTTGGAGGGGTTTATATGGAAAGAGAAAAATTAGGTAGCCGACTTGGCTTTATCCTGCTGTCTGCAGGCTGCGCCATCGGTCTGGGCAACGTGTGGAAATTCCCGTCAATGGTAGCAGCCAGCGGCGGCGGTTTCTTCGTGTTGTTCTACATCTTGTTCCTGCTTGTTTTGGGCTTGCCCGTGATGACCATGGAATTTGCGCTGGGCAGAGCCAGCCAGAAAAGTCCCGTTAAAATGTTGAAAACATTGGAAAAACCCGGTCAAAAGTGGCACGCTTACGGCTTTTTCGCAATGGCGGGCAACTGGTTGCTGATGATGTTCTACACCGCTGTTTGCGGTTGGATGTTGCAGTATTTTGTGAATACCGCAAAAGGCGATTTCGTCGGTCTTGAAACCGCCGCAGTGGGCGCAAAGTTCGGCGCGATGGTGGGCGACTGGAAAACCATGCTTATCTACACCGTCATCATCGTGGTGGGCGGCTTCTTCGTGTGCTCGTTCAGCCTGCAAAAAGGATTGGAACGGGTTACCAAATATATGATGCTTGCCCTGTTGATCATCATGGTGGGTCTTGCGGTGTACAGCTGTTGTCAGCCGGGTGCGAGCGAGGGTCTCAAATTCTACCTCATGCCCAACCTGGAAAATATGAAATCGGTCGGTATGGGTCGTGTGATCGTCAACGCGATGAACCAGTCCTTCTTCACTCTGTCGCTGGGCATCGGTTCGATGGCGATTTTCGGCAGTTATCTCAAAAAGGACCATTCTCTGTTGGGCGAGGCGGTCAACGTGGGTATTCTGGATACCTTTGTTGCCATCACTTCGGGTCTCATCATCTTCCCTGCCTGCTTTGCATACAACGTACCGTTGACCGATGCAAACGGCAACCTGCAGGGCGGTCCTGACCTCATTTTCAACGTATTGCCCAACCTGTTCACCAACCTGCCCGGCGGCAGAATCGTGGGCAGTTTGTTCTTCGCGTTCTTGTTCTTTGCGGCGTTCTCCACCGTGCTTGCGGTGTTTGAAAACATCATCGCCATGCTGATGGACCTCACGGGCTGGTCGCGCAGAACCACCTGCCTGGTGGCTTGTCCTGCGATGCTGTTGCTGTGCCTGCCCTGCATCTTCGGTTTCAACGTGTGGAGCGGTATTATGCCGCTTGGCGCAGGTTCCAACTTTATGGATCTGGAAGATTTTATTGTGTCCAACGTGTTGTTGCCGATCGGTTCGCTGATATTTGCGGTGTTCTGTACCTGGAAATACGGCTGGGGCTTCAAAAACTTCAAAGCGGAAGCCAACGAAGGCAAAGGTCTCAAAGTGGCAAACTGGATGCGCGTGTATATGACCTACATTCTGCCGGTCATTATTCTGGTGCTGTTCTTCATCGGAATTTGGGACAAATTCTTTAAATAACGAGGTGAGGTTATGACCTTTCATCCCAATCATATTTTTCTGTATATCGTAGCGATCATCGTGATCCTGTTCGTGCTGGTGCAATCGCTGTTTTTCCTGGTGCGCGCGTATCGCCGCGGCAAAGCGATCGGCATGGACAAGAAAAAACTGAACAAAACCATTCTGTCCACGGCGGTGTTCACCATAGCACCTGCCGTGTCCATCCTGCTTGGCATCGTGTCGCTGTCCAAAGCGCTGGGCATTCCGCTTCCGTGGATTCGTATGAGTGTGATCGGCGCGATCACCTACGAACTGCCTGCCGCCAACGCGGCGTTGTCGGCGGTTGGTGCAGGGGAGGTCGGTTCTACCCTCATTACCAACGCCAAAGACTTTGCGGCGATCGCGTGGGTGATGACCCTGGGCATTATGCCTTCCATCATTCTGCCGCCCATTCTGATGAAAAAGATTCGCGGCGGTATGCTCAAAATGAAAAACAAGGACGAGAAATGGAGCGACATTTTTATGTCCTCTCTGTTCCTCGGTATGATTTCTGCGTTTCTCGGTCTGGTGTTTGCGAAAGACCTGTCCGTGATTGCAGGCTGGATTCCTTGCTTTGTGTTGCTGGTGTCTGCGCTTGCGATGGCGGTGTGCGGTCTGCTCATCAAAAAATGCGGCTGGAAATGGCTGGAAACCTACGCAATGGCGATCAGTATGCTGGTCGCGATGGTGTTCGCCGTTGTGATCACCCCTGTGATTGGAGGTTAACGCGATGAATGACTATATGAAGAAAACCGATATATACGGTAAAATCTGGATATGGACCGCCGCCACACTCGTGTTGATGGTGCCCATGGCGGTATGTGTGATGTTTAACGCGTGGCCGTCTATCACGGCGGTGCTCAAAGGTTTGCTCGGCGTTGCCCCCATTTTCTGGACGGTGGGCGTGATCGAGGTTATCACCTACACCCCCATGCTCGGCATCGGCGGTACGTACCTTTCGTTTGTAACCGGCAACCTCACCAGCCTGAAAGCGCCTGCGGCGCTCACCGCTATGGAAAACGCGGACGTGAAATCCGACTCGGAAGAGGGCGAGATCATCTCCACCATTGCGGTTGCCACGTCTTCTATCGTTACCACGTTGATTTTGACAGCAGGCGTATGCCTGTTGGTGCTTATCTCTCCGTGGTTGGAAAACCCCGTTTTGAAACCTGCGTTTGACAACATCCTGCCTGCGCTGTTCGGCGGTCTGGGCGTGGTGTACGTGTCCAAAAACTGGAAACTGTCCATTGCTCCCATCGTGTTTATGGTGGCGCTGTTCCTGTGCGTGCCGTCGCTGGCCGGCTCGGTAGGCATTTTGGTACCTGTGGGCATTCTTATCACCTTGGGTGTCGGGCGCATCCTCTACAAAAAGGGCTGGGTGTAATATGGAGTTTGTACTGTACAGCCTGTTGACCGCCGCCACCCTGCTGGCTATACTGGTGATCATCCGCACGCTGCTGTTCACCCCGTACAAGCAAACGGCTGTCAAAGAAGTGCCAATCACGCTTGATCGAGAAAAGATCGTTGGCGATATGGTGGATATGATCCGTTGCAAAACGGTGTCTTACCGCGACGAGGCACTGGTGGATTACGCGGAGTTTGAAAAGTTTGAAACGCTGTTGCGCGAGCGGTTTCCGCGCATATTCGCCGCGGCGGCATTTCGGAAAATCGGCAAAACGGGCCTGCTCTTTCACCTGAAAGGCGAGAGTGATGCAGCCCCCACCGTGTTGATGGCGCACTATGACGTCGTACCTGCGGATGAAGAAAACTGGACCCGCCCTGCGTTTGACGGACTGATTGAAGAGGACGTGATTTGGGGACGCGGCACGCTGGATACCAAAGGTTCGCTTTGCGGTATCGTGCAAGCGCTGGAAGCGGCGCTGGCAGACGGATATTGCCCCAAAAACGATGTATACCTCTCGTTCTCGGGCGAGGAGGAGGTTGACGGTGATTCCTGCCGCGATATTGTAACCTATCTGCAACAAAACGGCATCCGCCCTGCGCTCGTGTTGGACGAAGGCGGTGCGGTGGTGGACAACGTGTTCCCCGGCGTCAAAGGTTCGTGTGCGCTCATTGGCATTGCGGAAAAAGGCACGGTCAGTATGGATCTGTCCCTCAAATCCGCAGGTGGACACGCATCCACGCCGCCTAAACGCACCGTGATGGGTAAACTGTGCGATGCGGTGGTGAACATTGAGAAACACCCGTTCCCACGCCATCTGACCCCTGCGGTGGCGCAGATGTTTGATACGCTCGGCAGACATTCCACCTTTTTGTATCGGATGATTTTTGCGAACCTGTGGCTGTTCTTGCCGCTTTTGGATATGATCTGCAATCTGTCTGGCGGCGAACTCAACGCGATGATGCGTACCACCGTTGCCACCACCCGTATGCAGGGCAGTGATGCGTACAACGTGTTGCCCCCTGAAGCGAAAGCAGGCATTAACGTGCGGTTGATGGAGGGGGATACCACCGAGAGTGCGATCGCCTACCTGAAACGCGTGGTGAAAAACGAGGATATCGTGATCACCCCCATCAATGACGGTGCACCGTCCATCTGTTCGCGCACCGATTGCGACGCGTACGAGACGGTGAGCGAAGCGATCAGGCAGACGTGGGCGGACACCTTGGTTTCCCCCTATCTGATGATGGCGGCGAGCGATTCGCGGCACTATTGCCGCATCAGCGACCGCGTGTACCGTTTCTCGCCGATGCATCTTTCCAAAGAGGAACGTGGGATGATCCACGGCAACGACGAACGCATCCCGATTGCCACCCTGCTTAAAACGGTGGAATTTTACGCTCGTTTGTTGAAGATGATATGAAAAAAGCCACCATACAGTGGGTGGGTTTAGGGATAAAAATAGAGGAGATGCACAAAATTGTGCATCTCCTCTTGTTGTTTGCAGGCATTATTCTCGGCTCCCTCAATGAGGGAGCTCCGCCGTAGGCGGTGAGGGAGTTGATTGGGAACACTCCCTCCGTCTTTTGCCTACGGCAAAATCCACCTCCCTCTAAGAGGGAGGCGAGGGGTTTGCCAATCCCTAA
>JAZRQN010000045.1:0-3993 GCA_045649855.1 Acutalibacteraceae bacterium
CTTGACTTTTAATCAAGGTGTCCGGGGTTCGAATCCCCGATGGCTCACCAAAAAATCCCCACACCAATCGGTGTGGGGGTTTTTTCGTTTGCCCTCGGAGTATAGGAGAACCCCTGAAAGTTTCGCGCAGCGAAATCTTTGTGAACCAACGCTTTGGCGTTGGTTCGTCGAATCCCCGATGGCTTTTATCCACACCAATCGGTGTGGGGATTTTTTCGTTTGCCCTTGGAGTATAGGAGAACCCCTGAAAGTTTCGCGCAGCGAAATCTTTGTGAACCAACGCTTTGGCGATTTTGTCGAAAATATGAATTTTCTTGTATTTTATGTGCTGATATGTTATGATGAAATCAATCTATAAAACGGAGGCGCTTTTATGAACGGATTTTTGGCAAAAAGCAAAAAATGGATCATTGTTGCCGGTGCGGCTTTGGCTGTTATTGTGGCAGTAGTGGTTATCTTGGTTTCTTTGGGTGGCAAATCGGTTGATCTGACGAACTACATTGCCTATATGCAAGAGGGCTTTGACGGTACGGGCACTTTGATTGTGGAGCTCGACTATGTTGCCGTATCGGAAAAACTTGGTTTTGAAGAGTTGGATGATATTCGCGATCTGGAAGACATTCAAAAGGAGAATGGTTGGACAGACGAATACGTTTTGGCCAATTTGAAAGAAATCGCAAAAGAACACGATCTTGAGTTGGATGAACTGAGAGATCTTGCGAAGAGTTTCGAGATTGAAGTGAAAAATAACGGCAGTTTTTCCAATGGCGATATTGCTAAGATTACGATTAAAGTAGACGACGATGAAGAATACGGCGGAATGATCGTCGGCGGTAAAACGGAATACGAGTTTGTTGATTTGCGCACACTGCAACACTTCTTCCCGACGGTGGAAACCACGTTCTCGGGCAGCAATGGCAAAGGCTATGCTTCGTGTTCCATCACCGATGCGTACGAAGATTGGTATGAGCATATCTCGTTCACGTATGAAGGCGATGGAACTTTGAGCAATGGCGATGAGGTTAAGATTACCGCTACCATCTCGGATTCCGTTTATGCAACTGTGTACGCAGAGAAGTTGCAGGAGGGGTATGAGATGCCTCGTTCGAATGAATTCACGGTGACTGTTTCCGGCCTGAACAGTAAGTTGACTTTGGAAAATTGCACCGATGCGATTATTGACAAAGCGGAACAGATTGTAAAAGAAGATACGGTGTTAGGCGATCCTACTTTGGTGGCGCAGGTTTCCATGGTGTATCTTGCGGAAAAAAACCAAGAAAGCTATATCGTCGTGGCACTGGAATTCCCGGATCCTGCTAAAAATCGCGTGTGGAATCACGTTCGGTATTTGACCGACACCACCCTGTCCCCGGAAGGTGAACTGGAGTATGGTGTGATTGAACACGTTTTGTCCGGTAACGGTTTCAATGCAGCCGCTCAAGAAAATTATATTTTAACCTTTGAGGATTTTGATGATTTCACGCTGACAAAACTTCGCTGATAAAAAGTGCGGCAACGGATTACGTTGCCGCACTTTTTTATGCTTACTCACAAGCCGTACGCTCCGGTCAGCGGATCTTGGAACAACGGAATTTTTGGAGTCGCAAAGGTGAAGACGATAAACAGTATCCCGATAAGGCACAGGACGATAAAGGAGATTTTGGGGCGTTTGCACGGCAAAGAGCCTCGTTTAAACAGTTTGGATTCCAACAGGAATGCCAGCGCCGCACAAACGAAGAAAATGGCGATGTTGACAAAGTCGGGGGATTTGCCGAATGCCCCGTTATATGTGTAGAACAAAACGGGGATGAGCAGCAGCCCCACGGTGATACCTGCCAGTTTGACACACCAAAAATTTTCAAACTCTTTGAAATAGCGCCTTTGCACCAACGCGAACACAAACAGCGGAAAGAACAGCAATTTCATGTGCTCCCAGGTGGATTCGTTCACCCCTGAAAACGGGGCGGTGAGAAGACTTTCATTGCTCCAGTCGTACAGAAAATGCAACAATGTTCCTGCCAAAGAGGACAGCGAAAATCCCGCGAATTGCCAAAGGTAAATATCCCGTTTCATACGTTCACCACCCATATCATACGTATGAATAGTGTATGCGTGGTCGCACGGCGGTATTCCGAAGGCGTGCGGTTTTGCGTTTTTTTGAAAAAATACTTGACTTTTGTATTGTATGGCGATAAAATATATGCGAATTTGAATATCACAAAAACGACTATGATGAAGACGGTCGGACTGAAAAGCTGTCCAGAGAGTTGCCGGTTGGTGCGAGGCAATAGCGGATCTTTCCAATGACTTATCCCTTCTGAGTCGGAGGACCGAAAGGCATTGCCGAGTAGACTCCTTCCGTATTGCTGCGTGAAAGCAAAGAGTTTGTTAGAGCTCGGTAGAGTGACGGAGAAGTAAAGACTTCCCGTAATTTGAGTGGTACCGCGGGTTTGATAACTCGTCTCAAAAGTTTTTTGAGACGGGTTTTTGTTTTATTCAAATTTGTAACCATTCCCAAACATTGCAGAATGAAAGGAGACAACAAAATGGATTACAGTTTGAAAGAGGTTGCAGGCAGAATTCAGAACCTGCGCGAAGCAAAGGGATACACCATGGAAGAACTTGCCAAACTGACCGGTGTATCGGTTGAGGAGTATCGTGCCTTGGAACAGGGCGATACGGACTTCAGCTTTACGTTTATTTATAAATGCGCCAAGGCGTGCGGCGTTGAAGTGGTTGATCTGCTCGAAGGACGCAGTACAACGTTGACGTCTTTTTCCATTACCAGAAAAGGCGAGGGACTGAAGATCTTAAAACAGCACGGCGTTGAATACAACAACCTCGCGCCCAAATTCAAAGATAAACTCGCCGAACCGTTCTTGGTGAAGTTCCCGTATATTCCCGAAGAACAAAATGCGCCCATGAAACTTAACTCTCATAACGGTCAGGAATTTGACGTGATCGTGAAGGGCTCTCTGAAAGTGCAGGTCGGCAATCACGTGGATATTCTGCACGAAGGCGATTCCATCTTCTACAACAGCTTGATTCCGCACGGTATGATCGCGGCAAGCGAGGGTGGCTGTGAGTTCCACGCCGTGGTATTGAATCCGCAGGACGGTCTTGTCAGCGAGGAGTATCCCGAAGCACCGTTTGTTGTGGCAAAAACGGTTGAGAAACCGACCGGTGCGACCACTGTTGCCGACAAGTTCGTGGAGTCTTCCTACGACGAAAACGGCGTGTTCAGCGGCATCAAATTCAAGAATGAAGATACGTTCAACTTTGCGTTTGACTGTGTGGACGCCATCGCAGACAAAGACCCTGACAAACTCGCTATGATGTGGGTTGGCAACGATAAGTCGGATCGCAAGTTCACGTTCAAGGATATGAAAAAATATTCCGCGAAAACCGCGAACTATTTTGAATCGCTCGGCATCCAAAAGGGCGACACGGTGATGCTCGTCCTCAAACGTCATTATCAGTTCTGGTTCTGTATGCTTGCCCTGCATAAGATCGGCGCGATCGCGATCCCTGCTACCAACCAGTTGGTAGAGCACGACTTCGCTTACAGATATCAGGCGGCAAAGGTCAAAGCAATCGTTTGCACAGCCGACGGCGACGTGTCCAACGAGGCGGACAAGGCTGCGGCTGCATTCCCCGACATGGTGAAAGTGTTGGTTGGCGGCAAGAAAGACGGTTGGAACGACTTTAACGTTGAAATGGAGCGTTTCAGCACCCATTATGCACGCACCGAAAACACGCCTTGCGGCGATGATCCGATGCTGATGCTTTTCACTTCCGGCACAACCGGTTATCCGCGCATCGCAACCCATTCTTACAAATATGCTTTGGGTCATTATCCCACTGCGAAGCATTGGCATAACGTCAATCCCGACGGCTTGCACTTCACTATCTCCGATACCGGTTGGGGTAAAGCGTTGTGGGGCAAACTGTACGGTCAATGGCTCTGTGAAGCGGGCATCTTCACGTACGATT
>JAZRQN010000046.1:0-5202 GCA_045649855.1 Acutalibacteraceae bacterium
GGCAGACTGTCGGTAACCAGATTGATCCACAACAACTGAATCGGTAACAGCGGACTTTCTCTCCACAAAATCATGGACAGGAACACCGCCAACACCTCGCCGAGGTTGCAGGACAGCAAGAAGTGTACCGCTTTGCGAATGTTATCGTAAATGCCGCGACCTTCTTTCACGGCGGCGACGATAGTGGCAAAGTTGTCATCCATCAAGGTTACGTCAGACGCACCTTTCGCTACGTCGGTACCGGTGATACCCATGGCGCAACCGATGTCAGCGGCTTTGAGTGCAGGCGCATCGTTGACGCCATCACCCGTCATCGCGACCACGTCTCCGCGCTTTTTCCACGCTTTGACAATACGGATCTTATCCGCAGGGGTAACACGCGCGTACACGCTGTATTCGGTGATATTCTTTTTGAGTTCTTTGTCGGACATTTCCGCCAACTGTGCACCGGTGATCGCTTTGGTATCTTCGGTGAGAATGCCCATCTGGGTAGCAATGGCGGATGCGGTTACCACGTGATCCCCCGTGATCATAATGGGACGAATGCCGGCGGCGCGGCATTCGCGGATAGCGGTGATCGCTTCCGCGCGCGGCGGATCGATCATACCGAGCAGACCAAGCAAGGTCAGACCGTTTTCGATTTCCTCAGGATCGGGCGAAGTGGGGGTTGCGTCCAGACGTTTGCACGCTACCGCTAATACGCGGAGCGCGGCTTGCCCCATCGCTTCATTGGCGGCAAGCGCTTCTTCCATACTGCCCTCGGTGCAACGGGACAGCAAAATTTCGGGAGCACCTTTCACGATAGCGATGGTCTCGCCGTCGATGAGGTGAATAGAGGTCATCAACTTGCGATCGGAATCAAACGGAATCTCCTCCAGACGAGGACACTGTCCGAACAGATCGTCTTTTTCAATGCCGTTATGCAAAGCATACGCAATAATGGCGGTCTCGGTGGGATCGCCGATGTGCTGTTCCACGCCGTCAGCGGTTACCTGCACACTGCCGTCGGTACACAGCATCGCCAAACGCACAAGCGCCAGCGCACCGTCGGTGGGTTGTTGCCGCAAATCTTCGGTGCGATTGCCCACAAACGCACGGGTGAGGGTCATACGATTCTGGGTGAGCGTGCCCGTTTTATCCGAGCAGATGACCGAAGCACTGCCCAGCGTTTCCACGGCAGGCAAGCGGCGAATGAGCGCGTTTTTCTTCACCATGCGCTGTACGCCCATTGCGAGCACGATGGTAACGATAGCGGGTAAGCCCTCGGGAATCGCCGCTACCGCCAACGATACGGCGGTCATAAAGATATCCAGCACTTCCATACGGCTGAACAGACCGATGATGAAGATAATAATGCAAATGGCAAGTGCCAAGAAACCCAGTTGTTTGCCGAGCTGTGCAAGTTTGCGTTGCAAGGGAGTCGCCGTGTCTTCCTCGTTGCCGAGCATAGCGGCAATACGACCCATTTCAGTGGTCATACCGGTGGACACAACCACCGCTTTGCCCGTGCCGTAAGACACCGCGCAACCGCTGTACGCCATATTCACGCGGTCGCCAAGCGATACCATACTGATCAATTCAGCCTGCGCATCTTTTTCAACCGGCAACGATTCACCGGTCAACGCGGATTCATCGCACTGCAACCGCGCGGTTGTCAACAAACGGCAATCGGCAGGGATCATATCGCCTGCTTCTACCGTGATAATATCGCCGGGTACCAGATCGGTAGAGGACACGGTAGTCAGCACACCGTCTCTCCACACCTTCGCAATGGGAGCGGACATATTTTTCAGCGCCTCCAGTGCGGCATCGGCACGGCTTTCCTGCACCACGCCGATCACGGCGTTCAAAATGAGGATCGCAACGATAACAATGGGTTCTGCCCAATCCGCTTCCAGACCTCTGAGCGAATTGTACAGGCACATACCCAAAGAGATCACCGTGGCGATCAACAGAATGATCACCATCGTGTCTTTCATCTGACTTAAAAAGCGTTGCAGAAAATTGCGGCGCGGTTTTTCGCGCAGAACGTTCGGACCGTATTCGGTCAGTCTGCTCGCCGCCTGCTCTGTGGTAAGACCGACGTTTTCGGCGGTTTTCAATTCTGCGATGACGTCGGTTTTTGCACCGGTATGCCAAATCATATACGTTTCCTCCCTGTAAACAGGTTGTGTAGATTTCAACAATTAACAATATATAGGTTTCCCAAATATTATACCTATTATATCCTACCACAATTTTCCGCTTTTGGCAAGCAAAAAACAACACCGCGGTCAATCATCCGATTGACCGCGGTGTGCGATAATTTTGGATTTACGCTCTAAAGAAATGGATTTTTGGATAAATCAGGGTGCATCGGATACAGGAAGGCATTTGCCTTTCAAAGACGATAATCCCTGATTTGCCGAAAAGACGTTCTTTAGACAACGCCCTGCGCCATCATGGCGTCCGCAACTTTGAGGAAGCCGGCGATGTTAGCACCTGCGATGAGGTCGCCTTCCATGCCGTATTCTTTCGCGGCGGAAACGGAAGCATCATAGATGCCCTTCATGATCTGATGCAGTTTCTCGTCCACTTCTTCGGCAGTCCAGCCGTAGCGCATGGAGTTCTGGGACATTTCCAGACCGGAAACCGCCACGCCGCCTGCGTTGACAGCCTTGGAGGGAGCGACGATCGCGCCGTTCTCTCTGAGGTAAGCAACCGCATCAGCGGTGGTGGGCATATTGGAAACTTCAACATAGTATTTCACGCCGTTGGCAATGATGTTCTTCGCATCTTCGATGCGCACTTCGTTCTGGGTTGCGCAAGGCATCGCAACGTCCACCTTGACTTCCCACGGTTTCTTGCCTGCGAAGAAAGGTACGCCGAATTTGTCAGCATAATCTTCCACGCGATTGCGGCAGGAAGCACGCATTTCCAGCATGAAGTCGATCTTTTCGGGGGTGTTGATACCGTCTTCGTCGTAGACGTAGCCGTCAGGACCGGAGATGGTTACAACCTTGCCGCCCAGTTCGGTGATCTTCTGCACCGCACCCCAAGCCACGTTGCCGAAACCGGAGATCGCAAAGGTCTTGCCTTTGATGTCTTCGCCATAGGTGTTGAGCAGTTCAACAGTGTAGTATGTAGCACCGTAGCCGGTCGCTTCGGGACGGAGGATAGAACCGCCGTAGGAACGACCTTTGCCGGTCAGAACGCCGGTGAACTCGTCGCGCAGTCTCTTGTACTGACCGAAGAGATAACCGATTTCTCTGGCGCCAACGCCGATGTCGCCTGCGGGCACGTCGGTGTCAGGGCCGATGTATTTGGACAGCTCGGTCATGAAGCTCTGGCAGAAACGCATCACTTCCATGTCGGATTTGCCCTGCGGATCGAAGTCAGAACCGCCCTTGCCGCCGCCCATGGGCAGACCGGTCAGGGAGTTTTTGAAGGTCTGTTCGAAACCGAGGAATTTGATAACGCTCTCGGTAACGGTCGGATGGAAGCGCAGACCGCCCTTGTAAGGACCGATGGCAGAGTTGAACTGGATGCGGTAACCGCGGTTGACCTGCACCTTGCCGTTGTCATCTACCCACGGCACACGGAACTTGATGATGCGTTCCGGTTCGACGATCGCTTCGAGCACGCCTTTTTCAATGAAATCGGGGCGCTGTTCCACGACGGGTTCGAGAGATTCGAGAACCTCTTGCACCGCCTGATGAAATTCAGCTTCGCCCGGATTGCGTTTTTTGACGGTTTCCATCAAATCGTTGAGATACTGATTTTTGAAACTCATACTATAACACTCCTATAATAAAGATTTGCAAATTTGAGAACGCGCCTTTTGCAAGACGATATTCCAAAAATTTCATTTTTTAGAATACTCTTTTTGTCGGGATTTGTCAATTATTTTTTTGCGTTTTTATATAGGAAATAGCCGTCCCGCGCGCATTTCCACGCGTCGGGTCGCTTTCATCGCCACCTGCGGATCGTGGGTGATGAGAATCACGGTTGTGCCTGCCGTATTTTGCTGTTGCAACAATTTCATGATGGCGGCACCCGATTCTTCATCCAGATTGCCGGTCGGCTCATCCGCCAAAATGAGCGGCGGTTCTCCTGCAATCGCACGCGCGATGGCAACTCGCTGCTGTTGTCCGCCCGACATCTGTGCAGGATAGTGGTGCATACGGTCGGCGAGTCCCACCGCCGCCAGCGTTCGCTCGGCAATCTGTCGGCGTGTGGCACGTTTGACCCCTGCGTATAACAGCGGCAATTCCACGTTTTCCAACGCGGTAAGCGACGGCAGCAGATGAAAACCCTGAAAAATAAACCCGATCTGTCGGTTACGAAGGGTGCAAAGCCGTTTTTCGGGGATGTCAGACACCGATTCGCCGCCCAACCGATACACACCCGACGTGGGCAAATCGAGGCATCCCAAAATGTTCATCAACGTGGACTTTCCTGAACCTGACCGCCCCACAATAGCGACGAACTCGCCCTTTTGCACCGTGAGCGATGCGCCGTCCAACGCGCGCACTTCCGCATCCCCCGTTTTGTAAATTTTATACACATCCTGCATTTCAATAACCGTTTCCATATCTATTCCCCTTTCAGGGATAGTATGTGCGGTTTGGTCAGAATGTTGCGACGGTTCAAACGGTTATATACGCACAAAACCACCGTGCCGACCATATCAGCACGGTGGTTTGATCACCAAATAAACGGAATTAAACGGTGCTTTACCTTTTTCTTATATTCAGTGTAACCGTCAAGTTCTTTTTCGAGCAAATCCTCTTCATTCTTTATTCTTACGGCAATTATAAAGGGGTATGCAAGAAAAATCATAAAAGAATATATTGAACCGAGCACAAGTGGCATTGATAAAAAGAGAAGCAGGGTTGCGCTGTACATAGGATGTCTTACAATGCCGTATAAACCTTTATCAATAACCTTCTGATTTTCCTGTATTTCAACAGTTCGACTAAGATATATATTTTCCCTTAAAACCTCTGCGTAAAGAATATAGGCTAAAATAAATGTTACTGTGGCGACAATAACAACATATTTCGGTAGGATATACCAATCAAATCGATATCCAAGTCCTGCTACTATAAACCCGATTAAAAACATAAGTCCGCTCAGTTTAACAACAATGCTTTGTTCCTTTTGTTTTTCTTTGGCATCCAATCGACTTTTTAGGAGGGCGGGATTTTTGAACATCATCAC
>JAZRQN010000047.1:0-4984 GCA_045649855.1 Acutalibacteraceae bacterium
AGGCATTATTCTCGGCTCCCTCAATGAGGGAGCTCCGCCGTAGGCGGTGAGGGAGTTGATTGGGAACACTCCCTCCGTCTTTTGCCTACGGCAAAATCCACCTCCCTCTAAGAGGGAGGCGAGGGGTTTGCCAATCCCTAACCGCAACTCACTTACGGGTGCGGTTTTTTGTATAATTAAGGTTTAATATTGTAGGAAATTAAACTTTTTCAATAGGAAATTAGGTTGTCGCGTCCAATACAGCGTTTTATAATGAAACTGAGCAGACATACCCTAATTATTATATAAAGGAGAGATAACCATGAAAAAGAGCAGACGTTTCTTGTCGGTACTGCTGTCTTTGAGCTTGCTTTTGGGCATGTTCACGGGCACGATGGCGTTCTCGGTTTCTGCTGAAGCAGCAGGCGCTGTGGGCGGCAACATTTCCTATCGCAGTCCCGCAATTCTTGCAAACGTCGGCGACACCATCGACCTCACCAAATACGGTGTGGAATTTGCCGAGGGTGTTTCCACCACCGAGGGTCTTACCTGGTGGAAAGAGGGCGTTAGCGGCTTGTCCGTGTCGTATGCTAACCCCGCAATGTTCGCCAACGTCGGCGACACGGTCAACCTCACCGACTATAAGGTGGAAATGACCGAAGGCAACATGGTTGCCGCAGACAAACTCACCTGGACGCAGAACGTCAAGCAGGCGGTCATCCCTGCTAACAATCTCATTCTGCAGGCTGAAGCAGGTGCAACAGTTGATTTGAGATTCTATGCCGTTGAAGGCATGGGCGCAAATCTGTCTTGGGCGCTTGACAGCAAAACGGTTACTGAAATCACCGCAAAAGCGGGCGATCTGCTGACCGTATCCGACGGCTCTGTTACCAAGCAGGTTGTGGTTGCGACCAGAGACGGCGACACCAACAACTACGTGGTGTATGAGAACGACTTCAACGAAGCTTCCGACATCGACAGCATCACCCGTGCTCCGTTCGGCGGCTCTGCTGATCAGGTTCGTTTCACCGTTTCTGACGGTGCATTCCATTTTGACCGTGCAAGCTCTTATTCTTCCGGTCAGGAAAATGCGGCGTTTATGCTGCCGACCTACCTGTGGGAATTGAGCAACTACAACATCGAGTGGAAAGCTTCTGTTATTGACTACATCAAAAAAGGTACCAGCTCCACCTCTCAGTCGGGCACTACCGGTATCGGTTTGTTCATCAACGGCGACACCACTATTGGTCGTCCGCAGCACTTTATGCTGTTCACCCGTGCGAACAAACTGAAACTCTACACCCGCACGGATGCTACGAAGTATGCGGATTCCTTGACCCTCGGAAAAGAAGCTTCCGTTATGAGCAACTTCTCCAAGGCGACTTGGGTAGCGTTCAAAGTGAAGATCGAAAACGGCACTAACGCCACCTTCTATTATGACTACGATACCGAAGCGGATCCCAAAGGTCCTTCCGGCACCTACAGCAAGATTCACACCTATGATTTTGCCGCTGTGGAAGGTCAGACCCACTTCGCCACCAAAGGCGCTATGGGCTTCACCATTTACCATGGCGACTGGGATCTCGATGACATCAAAATCACCGTTCCCGCTATCGAATACGCAACGCAGGACGGCACCGTTGCTGCTTGGACCTACACCGTTGCAGAAAAAGGCGTGTTCCCGTTCAGTGTCACCGATGGCACTACCACTCGCGTGGTGTACCTCGTTACCAAAAATGCGGAAGACACCGAGTATGTCCTCTATGAGAACGATTTCTCCGAAGGTCTGAACGGCATAGAGCGTGCAGGCATCGGCGGCGACGAAAGCAAGTTCGCTTTCTCGGTTAAAAACGGCGTATTCTCCGCTGTGCGTGCAAAAGACTACGTCAGCTCGGTAGAGAACACCTCTCTCATTCTTCCTGCACATCTGTGGGATTTCACCAACTACAGCATTTCCTTCAAAGCACAGTTCACCGATTGGGCGAAGAAGGATAACGGCACTTCTCAGAAAGCGACCGCTTATGTCGGTTTGTTTGTGCATGGTGATACCACCAACTATCGTCCGCAGCACCTGGTAACCTTTAACCCGGCTTCCAACCTGCAGACCATGACCCGTATCAACGAGTCCAAATATGCATCTTCCGAGACCTTGATTGTGAAATACAACGCCACCATCCCGAACCTTTCCAAAAACCAGTGGATCGGTTACAAAGTGGATGTGGAAGGTTCCAAGGTTACTGCTTACACCGACTTTGATGCCAACACCTCCACTATGACCGGCGAGTTTGTAAAACGTGTTGAACACGATTTCGCTACCGTGGACGGTCAGACCTGGAACGCTACCACCGGCGCTGTCGGTCTTGCGTTCTTCCGTTCCGACGCGGATATCGACGACATCAAAGTTACCATTCCTGCCGAAGTGGCGGAACCCGTCGTTGAATTGCTGGAAATCACCGCGTTCACGCCCACCGAAGCAGGCGTTACTCCCATCACCGTGAAATGCGGCGACGTGGAAAAAACCATCTACGTTGTGGCGAAAAACGCTGCTGATACCGAGTATGTTCTGTACGAGAACAACTTCGACAGCGAAGAAGACCTCGCTGATCTGACCGTCCTGCAGGGCGAAGCAGATATGACTGTTGCAGACGGCAAAATGACCCTCGCAGGTCAAACTGCTTTGGCTGACAACGGCGGCGACGGCGGCGCTTACATCCGCTTGCCCGAATGGTTGGGCGAGTTCGGCGACTATGAGATCGCTGCGAATGTTGTGCGTGCCGGTTCTTCCACCTCTGAGGCGTTCGGCTTCTTTATGCGTGCCGACGACAATCTGGATACCGCATACCTCACTCGCATCGCTTTCAAAAACGCTTCCGATGCGTTGTTCTACGGCGAGCGTATGCCCGAACTTTCCAAACCCAGAACCTACACCTGGGGTTATCGTACCCAGGCTTCCATGAGCAGCGAGACCAGCGGTCAGTCCACCGTCGTGAAGATGGGCATGGCAGGTGATACCCTCACCTTGCAGGCCATTGACATGGACGATGTGAAAGACGACAACTATCTCGTTTGGGCAAATGAGCAGAAGACCCTCCGTTCCGGCGACCTCGGTATCTTCATTTCCGAGGTAACGGTATACATGGACTATGTGCGCGTTACCTTGCCTGCGGTTCCGAATGCTCCGACCGCGGCAACCTTTACCCCCGATGCTGACCTCGCTGCAGGCACCATCGCAGGTACTTTGGACGTAACCCTGCCCGGCACCGGTATTGCTCCTTCCGACGTGATCTTCTACTGGGGCAACGGCGAAGGCAAACTGCCCGGCTATGCAGGCTTCGAAAAGATGCTGGTTACGGAAGGTGCAACCGAACTGTCCTACACCATTCCCGCAGGCACGGCGATTCCTGCCGGCGCGACCGAGTTGCGTGTATACGCGATGAACCTTGCAGGCGAATCCACCGATTGCATCGTGATTCCGCTTGACGGCGTTGTTGCTGCGGAAGGCGAAAAACTGTACTCCTTCGCGCTGAACAGCGACTGGCACATTGCCGCCGCTTTCAATGCGACCACCGGCGCTCCCAACTACTCTACCGCAAACAACGACGCACACTTCGTTCAGTTGATGGAACGCATCAAAGCTGCGGATCCCTCTATTGATCAGATCGTCTTCGGCGGCGACATCGTGGACGGTCAGAAGGGCGCTGAGGCTGAATATGCTCGCTTGGTTGAACTGTGGAACGAATACGCGGAAGGCTTCTCCTTTGACGGCGTTATCGGTAACCACGAATATTGGTTCACTTCCGAAGAACAGGCTGCAGGCAACGATACCTATGCCTACACCATCAACAACTTCGCGAACTATATGAACGTGCCGATCACCCCCGAGAAACCCTACTACAGCGACACCATCGGCGGTATGGAATTCTTCTTCCTGAACACCTCCGAGCGCGACGGCACTTCCAAACAGAGCCACAACGACTCTACTCTGGGCACTGCACAGCTTAACTGGCTGGATGCAGGTCTGGCAGAGGCTACCGCAAACGGCAAACCTGCGTTTGTGCTCCACCATCAGCCGACCGACCAGATTGTGGATGCAGCTGCACTGACCGCTGTCCTCAAGAAATATCCGACGGCGATCTTCGTTACCTCTCACTCTCACGAAGATGCGAACAGAAACGGTATCTTCACCTTGGCGGATGACAGCATGTGCAACCAGATCAACACTTCTGCTATCACCTTTGTCATCCCCACGCATTACAATACCCAGTCCGAGAACTCCCGTAACATGTCCCAGGGCTTCATCGTAGACATCTACGAAGACCGCGTGGTATTCAAGGGTATGGATATGATGACCGGCGAATGGCTGCCTTCCGCACAGTTCTCGGTTGCGTACGAAGCCGCTCCCGAGCATGTTTGTGATTTCGCAGAAGCGAAATACGACGAGAATAACCACTGGAACGAATGTGCTTGCGGCGAAAAAGCTGACGTAGCGGCTCACGAATTCGACAATGATTGCGACACTACTTGTGCTTGCGGCTACACCCGTACCATCACGCACAACTTCGCAACTCCGAAATTCGACGAGAACAACCATTGGAATGAATGTGCTTGCGGCGAAAAAGCAGACGTTACCGCGCACACCATGAACACCAAGTTTGACGAGAACGGCCACTGGACCGCTTGCGATTGCGGCTATGCAACCGAAAGCGAAGACCACAGCCTGACCTTGGTCAACAACGGTGATACTCACTATGAAGAGTGCGATTGCGGCTACAAGACCGAAGAAGTCGCTCACGACTTCACTGAAGGCGATTGCGCTTGCGGCGAACAGAAACCCAACACCGCTGTGGCGGATGAAGAAGCTGATGTCATCATCGTGAAAGCAGAAGAAGGCTATCAGTTGAAAGCCGGCACTCTGATCGTTACCGATGCTAACGGCAAACAGTTCGTTCCCACTCGTGTGGGCTTCCGTGAGGGCGGCGACGCTTCCGAATACGCGATTCCCGAG
>JAZRQN010000048.1:0-12414 GCA_045649855.1 Acutalibacteraceae bacterium
TTCCGCAGGGGCAGGGATCGTTTCTGCCGATCTTATCGGCGGCGGTTTTGCGTACAGGTTTTTTCTTATCGGAGGTATCGCCGCCGACGTTTGCGGCAGTTTCTTCTGCGACCTGCTCGCGTTTGGGTTCATCTGCTTCGGTTTTGATCTGCAGGGTGAGCAACACGCGCGCGGTGTCTTCACGGATGGCGTTGACCATCTGATCAAACATTTCAAAACCTTCCAGACGGTACGCCACGACGGGATCGTGCTGACCGTATGCGCGCAGGTGGATACCGCCGCGCAACTGGTCCATATTGTCGATGTGTTCCATCCAATGATTGTCTACCGCACGGAGCAACACGGCGCGTTCGATCTCACGCATCTTATCGCCTGCGATCGCTTCTTTTTCCGCATACAACGCTTCGGCGCGTTCAATCAGCATTTCGGAGATCTCGACGGCTTCCATATCTTCGAGTTGCTGCTCGGTGTAGTGGAAATCGTCGTCATTCGTCAGCCAACCGTTGAAATATTCGCGCAAGCTGTTCAGGTTCCAGGCGGTGTGATCGTCGCCCACCGTGAACTGTGCAACTGTTTCTTCGATAGTGCCGGTAACCATCTTCCACACACTTTCGTGCATATCTTTGTCATCCAGCACCTGTCTGCGCTGTCCGTAGATGATCTCGCGCTGACGGTTCATCACGTCGTCGTATTTGAGCACGTCGCGGCGGATCTCGAAGTTGCGTTCCTCCACGCGCTTTTGTGCGTTTTCGATGGTCTTGGTGAGCATACCGTTTTCAATCGGCATATCCTCTTCCACGCCCAGCATATTCATCAGCGCATCAATGCGCTCACCGCCGAACAGACGCATCAGATCGTCTTCCAGCGAGAGATAGAATTTGGAAGCACCGGGATCACCTTGACGACCTGCACGGCCGCGCAACTGGTTGTCAATACGGCGGGATTCGTGCCGTTCGGTACCGATGATAAACAGACCGCCTGCATTTCTGACAGCCTCTGCCTCGGGTTGAATTTCCGCTTTATATTTATCGTTCAGTTCACGGAAGGTGGCACGGGCATCCAGGATTTCCTGATCGTCGGTTTCGCCGTAAGCGGTGGATTCTGCAATCAGTTCTTCCGGCATACCTTTTGCACGCATTTGTGCTTTTGCCATAAACTCGGAGTTGCCGCCCAGCATAATATCGGTGCCGCGACCTGCCATATTGGTAGCAATGGTAACAGCGCCCAATTTACCTGCCTGCGCCACGATTTCCGCTTCTTTTTCATGATACTTGGCATTGAGCACTTCGTGCGGCACGCCGCGCGTTTTGAGCATACGGGACAGCACTTCGGATTTCTCGATGGAAATCGTGCCCACCAACACGGGCTGTTTGCGGTTGTAGCATTCTTCGATCTGGTCGATGACCGCGCGGTATTTCGCCTTTTCGGTTTTGTATACCACGTCCGAATGATCTTCACGCGCGACGGGCTTGTTGGTGGGGATTTCCACTACGCCCAGACGGTAGATCTGATCAAATTCGGTCGCTTCGGTCTTGGCGGTACCCGTCATACCCGACAACTTCTTATACAGGCGGAAATAGTTCTGGAAGGTGATGGTGGCAAGCGTTTTGCTCTCGCGTTCCACCTTGACACCTTCTTTGGCTTCGATCGCCTGGTGCAGCCCCTCGTTGTACCGTCTGCCGGGCATCAAACGGCCCGTAAACTCGTCAACGATGATGACCTGGTTATCTTTCACCACGTAATCCACGTCTCTGCGCATCACGCCGCAGGCTTTGATTGCCTGGTTGATGTGATGCAAGAGGGTTACGTGTTCCATGTCCATCAGGTTCTCCACATGGAACCATTTTTCGGCTTTTTCCACACCGGAACGGGTGAGGGTAGCGGTGCGCGCTTTTTCGTCCACGATATAGTCGCCGTCCACCGTATCCTGTTCTTTTTTGACGTCCATTTCCTTGATGCGGAATGCACGCAAACGCTTGGCGAACTGATCCGCCTGTGCATACAACTCGGTGGATTTACTGCCGCGACCCGAAATAATGAGCGGCGTACGCGCCTCGTCGATCAAGATGGAGTCCACCTCGTCCACGATGGCGAAATTGTGCTCGCGCTGTACCAGGTTTTCTTTGTACGGCACCATATTGTCGCGCAGATAGTCAAAGCCCATCTCGTTGTTGGTGCCGTAGGTGATGTCAGCGGCGTACGCTTCACGGCGCTGATCGTTGTCCAGACCGTGCACGATGAGGCCGACCGACAGACCGAGGAAACGGTACACTTTGCCCATCCACTCACTATCGCGGCGTGCGAGGTAATCGTTCACCGTTACGATGTGCACGCCTTTGCCGGTCAATGCATTCAGATATGCAGGCAGGGTCGCCACCAAGGTTTTACCTTCACCTGTACGCATCTCTGCGATGCGGCCTTGGTGCAGGATGATACCGCCCAAGATCTGCACTTCGAAATGGCGCATACCCAGCACGCGCGCAGACGCCTCGCGGCAGGTCGCAAACGCCTCGGGCAGAATGCTGTCAAGGCTCTCACCGAGTGCTAAACGCTCTTTCAAAATATTGGTTTGATTTTTCAGCTCTTCGGTGCTCATCGCGCGGTAGGTTTCGTCCAACGCCAGCACCTTGTCGCAAAGGGGACGGATGCGCTTGATCTCTTTCGCGCTGTAATCCCCGAACAATGCTTTCAAAAGTCCCATTACATAATCTCCTTTTAGGGTTTATACCTAATAGAAATACACATAAAAGTATTCTACCACATTATTTTCAATATGACAACCAATTTTCTTTCGATATCTGTAAAGGTATTGTAAATAAAACGGCTGACGCAGCATTTGCATCAGCCGTTTTGTGTTGTATGCTTGAAAATTATTTGAGTTCCACGATGGTAACGCCTGCCTCGCCTTCGCCGAAGGTGCCAAGGCGGTAGCCTTTGACCGAGGGGTGGCGTTTCAGGTGCTGTTGCACCGCGGCACGAAGTACGCCTGTGCCTTTGCCGTGGATGACGGTCAGCCGTTCTAAACCTGCCATTACTGCATTGTCGATAAAGAGATCCACTTCGAGTAATGCTTCTTCCGCATTCATACCGCGCAGATCCAGATCGGTGTTGGCGGAACGCTCCATACGGGAGGCAAGACCGCCGCCGTTTTTGGCAGAACGCGCGGGCGTTTTCTTTTGCGGCTGTTTCTTTTCGGGGGCAAGTTTCAGGTTGGAAAGCGGTGTGCGCGTGCGGATGACACCCATCTGCACCTCCACCTGATCGCCTGCGGGAAGCGCGGTAACGGTCGCTTCTTTGCCGATATCTTTGAGAACGACCAGGTCGCCTACCACCAGCGCACGGGGGAGCACGTAGCCGTCGTCCTGCCCGGAAACCACGGGGTCTAACTGTTCGTCCAGACCACGCAGACGAGAGCGTAGACGACTGCCCGCTTCTTGCAACTGTGCATCGGTGCGGCGTTTTTGCTTGCGGATTTCTTGCAATTCCGCTTGCAACGCTTCCGCCTCGGCACGTGCTTTTTCCAGCAGGCGGCGTCCCTCTGCTTTTGCCTGTTCCAAGGCTTCCAGACGCTGTGCTTCCAGTTTTTCCAAATTCTCACGCAGTTTATCCGCTTTGTGTTCCGCCTTGGCGGCATCCGCTTTGGCGGCGATCAACTGGCGTTCTAGCTCGGCGCGTTTGTCCTCCAATTCCGCGACCACCTGTTCCAGACGGCGGTCATCATTGGACACCAATTCTTTCGCGTGGTTGACCAATGCGGAGGACATACCCAGTTTTTCGGCAATGGCAAACGCATTGGAACGGCCCGGCGTGCCGATGAGCAAACGGTAGGTCGGGCGTAAAGAGGCCACGTCAAATTCGCAGCTGCCGTTTTCCACGCCCATCGTTTCAATGGCGTAGGCTTTGAGTTCTGCGTAGTGGGTGGTAGCAATTACGCGACTGCCCTGCGCACGCAGTTGTTCCAAAATCGCAACCGCTAATGCCGCACCCTCGATGGGGTCGGTGCCTGCACCCACCTCGTCCATCAGCACCAGCGATTGACCGTCCGCGTGTTTTAAAATGCGGATCAAATTGGTCATGTGTGCAGAGAAGGTGGAGAGGGATTGTTCAATGGATTGTTCATCGCCGATATCCACAAGCAGTTTGCGGAACACCGAGATCTGACTGCCGTCTCTGACGGGCGGCAACAAACCGCACATGGTCATAAGGGTCAGCAGGCCGACGGTTTTCAAGGTAACCGTTTTACCGCCCGTGTTAGGACCTGTGATCACGAGGGTGTCAAATTCGCCGCCCAGTTCCACGTCGATAGGCACTACACGTTCAGGGTCGATGAGCGGATGTCTGGCACCTTTGAGTACCAGATGTCCGTCTGTGGTAACGGTGGGACGGCTGCCTTTCATGGCGTATGCAAGTCTCGCTTTGGCGAAAATGAGGTTGAGTTCCACCAAAATGGCATAGTCGGCAATGACCGTGCCTGCGACAGCACCCACCTCGGCGGACAGTTCTGCCAGAATGCGGTCGATTTCCGCGGCTTCGCGAGATTCCAACAGGCGCAATTCGTTATTGGTTTCCACCACCGCCATCGGTTCGACAAACACGGTCGCACCCGAAGAGGAGGTGTCGTGTACCAAGCCGGGTACACTGCCGCGGCATTCGATTTTGACAGGGACGACAAATCTGCCGTCTCGGATGGTAACGATCGGTTCTTGCAGATACTTTTGCGTGGTAGCGGAATGGATCATTTTATCCAGTTGTTCACGCACTTTGGATGCCGCCGCACGCATTTTGCGACGGATGTCATACAGGGTGGGGGAGGCGTTATCCGCCACCTCTTCTTCGCTCGGCAGAGCGGACAAAATGGCATCTTCCAACCGCTTTTGAGGCACGAGAGCCGCAAAACGGTCATCCAGGATGGTAACCACACCGGTGCAATGACTGCGCCAATCGCGTACCGCGCGGATGGTAGATAACAACGAGGCAACGCCGAGCAGTTCGCGAGCGGACAAAGCCGCACCCGAAGCGGCGCGTTTCAATCCATCGTCGCGATTGGCGAGTTGCCCGAACGAGGGCGCGCCAAATCCTGCCATCAAACGGCAGGCGTCGTCCGTTTCGGTGAGCAGACGGTTCACCTCGTCGATATGTACGGCAGGGCGCAGTGCTTTTGCGGCCGCAGCGACATCACCACCTGCGGTTTCACCTGCCAACCGTTCCAAAATCTTATCCAGTTCGAGCACTTTGTAATGGTGTTCCATCCGATCACCTCCTATACGTTGGATAGTGTATGATAAAAGTCGAGCGTTTTAAATCCACGGTTCAATTGGGCTTTCAAAAATGCTTCAGCGGCGTTCGCAAAATAGGTCAAAGACGGTTCGGGCAAGGTGAACGAACAGCACTTTTCCACGCTCGCGGTTACCACGTGCCGCACGGCGGCAACAGCACCTGCTGAGAGAGGCCACGCGGTGTTTTGCGTGTGATCGGGACAAAACAATTGTCCGTCCACCACCGATAAATACATGCCGTCCCCTTCTTTGCCGCACACGGGGCACACCGACAGGTCGGGCATATATCCTGCCGCGGACAGCAACCGCCATTCCACCGCCGCTTTTAAAAGTTTCGGCGGACGGGTATCGCTCGCAAGATGGTGCAGTGCGCGCAACAGCAACTGCAACTGTTCTTCTGCAGGTTCGTCCGCAGGGCAGAGGGCGGCGGCAAGTTCACAGAAATATTGCGCAAGCGCAGTGCGTTCGATATCCTGTCGTATGCCGAAAAACACTTCGATAGGTTGTGCATCCTCCACAACGTATGTATCCCGCCCGGGAATCAGCCGCAGGCGGGAATAGGTCAGCAGGGCGGTAGCGGAACCCGAACGACTTTTGATGCGTCTGGCACCTCTGGCGGCGGCGCGGACCACGCCTGCCGTTTTGGTGAGCACGGTTATAAAGCGATCCGCTTCGCCCACGCCGTTATATTCACGTATGATCAGGCCCTCTGTGATGAGAGCTTGGTCTCGCTTGGCAGTTTGCATCAGAGGGCTCCTTTCTGTCTACGGTATTTTGAAACGCATAGATGTCCACGCCGCGATAGCGCAGATAATCTGCGATTCGTCCCGTTTTTTTGAAGTTATCCCACAATTGTTGGTCATTCATGAAAACCCCTCCCTTGCACCGTTAGTATGCGATGCAAGAGAGGTTTCAAGCGTGGAATATTTTACATGGTGTATCCAAAATTTTGCAGTTGACCTGCGCGGTTGCGCCAGTCTTCTTTTACCTTGACCCAGCACTGCAAATTTACCTTGCTGTCCAAGATTTCTTCCAGTTCCACACGAGCGGCGGTGCCGATCGCGCGCAGCATAGCACCGCGTTTGCCGATGACAATGCCTTTGTGGGTTTCGCGTTCACATACAATGGTAGCACCGATATCGATGATGGGCGTACCTTTTCCGGTTTCACCCTCATCCCAGCTTTCGATGACCACGGCGATACCGTGCGGCACTTCGTGCTGTAACAGGTGCAGTGTTTTTTCACGCACCACCTCTGCCGCCAACACCCGTTCGGGTTGGTCGGTCAGTGCATCGTCGGGGAAGAAGTGCGGACTTTCCATTGCAAACGATTTGAGATGTGCCACCAGTTCTTTGACGCCGTCTCCCGTTTTTGCGGAAACGGGGAAAATACTTTCAAACGCAAACGCTTCGTTCCACATTTGGATCAATGTGAGCAAACGCGTTTTATCCTCCACCGTATCGGTCTTGTTGATAACCAAAATGGTGGGGGTGTTATCGTTTTTCAGACGGCGCAAAAGCCCTTTTTCTTCATCGCCGATTTTCTCGGTCGGTTCTGCGACCAAAATGCACACGTCGGTGTCGCTCATCGCTTCGCTGATGGAACGGCGCATAAACTCGTCCAGGCGATTGCGTGCGCGGTGCTGACCGGGCGTGTCTGTGAACACCAGCTGGCATTCTTCCTCGGTCAACACACCCATAATACGGGTGCGGGTGGTCTGCGGCTTGTCCGATACGATGGCAACCTTACTGCCCACCATACAGTTGAGCAGAGAGGATTTGCCGACGTTGGGTCTGCCGACAATGGCGATAAACGCGGTGGTGGAGTTAGACATAGCGTCCTCCTTATTCGTCAATGGTATAGCTGAAACTGCGCGGCAGTCCCAGAGAGGTCATCACGGTTTCTTCTTTTTCGCGCATATGTACGGCTTCCAGTCCGCCGTTCACGTGGTCGTAACCCAGCAGATGTAACATGGAATGGGTGGTGAGATACCCGACCTCGCGTTGCAGAGCGTGTCCGAACTGCTCCGCCTGTTCGGCGGCACGCTGGGCACAGATGACGATATCGCCCAGCATAAACGAGCCTGTCGCAGGGTTTTTATCATATACGCCGTTCTCGCCCAAGGGGAAGGAGAGCACGTCGGTAACGGCGTCAATGTTTCGTTGTTCGTTGTTGATGCGGCGGATCTCATCGTTGCTCACGATGGTGATATCCACCTCAGCGTTTCCTTCAAATCCCTCCAACTCCAAAACGGCGTGGCAACAACGGCGCATCAGCAACCGCATACCGGTGGGGATCTGAAAATCCTTTTGCCTGTTTTCAATGTTTACCTTGATTTTTCCCATTATGAGCCTTTCTTTCTTTTGTAGACGAGGGTGTTTTGCCTTCCTTATGAACCGCTTGATCGAATGTTTCGTAAGCGGCGATAATGCGTTGCACCAGTTCGTGCCGCACAACATCCTTTTCCGAAAAACGACAGATCGCGACGTCTTCCACATCCGCCAGCACTTTCATAGCCTCTTTGAGACCGCTTTTCTTGCCGTCGGGCAGGTCGATCTGCGTAATATCGCCCGTTACCACCATTTTGGAACGAAAACCGAGACGGGTCAAAAACATTTTCATCTGCTCGGGCGTGGTGTTTTGCGCTTCGTCCAGAATAATGAAACTGTCATCCAGCGTTCTGCCGCGCATATAGGCGAGCGGTGCGATCTCAATGTCGCCGCGTTCCAGATATTTCTGATAACTTTCAGCGCCCAGCATATCAAACAACGCGTCGTACAGAGGGCGCAGATACGGATCGATCTTGGCTTGCAGATCGCCCGGCAGGAAACCCAGTTTTTCGCCTGCTTCCACGGCAGGGCGGGTGAGAATGATGCGGTCCACCAGTTTTGCGCGGTAAGCGGCAACCGCCATCGCGACCGCCAGATACGTTTTGCCCGTACCGGCAGGACCGACACCCAGCACCACCGTGTTTTTGCCGATGGCGTCGATATATTTTTTCTGACCGAGCGTTTTCGCTTTGAGCGGTTTGCCTTTGGCGGTAACGCCGATGCTGTCGGCGGTGAGTTGCGGCAGTTTCTCGTCCGCATCTTCATCCACCAGCGTCAACACGTATCGCACGTTTTGTTCGGTCAACTGTTCGCCTTTTGCCAGCAGTTGCAACAACCCCTCCACCGCGCGCGCCGCTTTGGACACCGCAAGTGCTTCGCCCGTGATTTTGAGGGCGGTATCGCGATTTAAAATATTCACGTGGAAATGCTGTTCGATCAACCGCACGTTTTGATCAAAGTTGCCAAACAAGGCGACCGCTTGTTCCATGCGATCGATGTTGATGATGTGTTCTGTCATACCGTTCCTCTGCTTTTTACATACTATAACAACAGTATACCAAATTTAAAGGGTTTTGTCATTAGTTTTTGTCAATTTTCAGCAGAAAAATCGGTAAAATTTAACATCTTCTCTTCCGCGATATTTTCTTCACATCGCAAACAAACGGTGAGCGACACCCCCGTGTCGGTAACGGCGGTTGTTCGGGACAATTCCGCCTTGACCGCGATTCCGTCCGCTTCCAATGCTTTGATGGCACCCGACAACTGCGTTTGTGCCAGCATGGTCGCTTGTTCGGCGGTGCGCGTTTGGGTAATGACTTCGGTTTTGACAAATCGACGGTCGATGAATCCGATCGGCAGGGTAACGTCGGTTGCTGTGGGCAGGCGTTCGTATGTGATCTCCCGATACACTCCGTCGGTGGGAGTGGTGGAAAACAAGGGGATATCCCATTTTAAAAACCGCAGATATGGGCAAAAACGGGTGGTGGTACTGTCAACCGTTTTGGTTTCCGACAACGGTACCGTAACGGTCAACTCCCGTGTGGTCTCTGCCATAATGCGACCGCTCGCACGGTACAAATACAGGTTGCCGACGGGGGTTTCCACCGTTCCGCTGACCAGCAGCATCCCTTTGGTAACCCCTTCTCCCACCTGCACGGCGGCTTTGCCGCTGTGCACTTCGGTTGCCAGAATACGTCCGTCCCTGGATGCCACCAAATTGGAAAAATTGTTGTGAAAATCCCGGACGGCGGGCGGTTGTTCGCGCGGATTGACCGTTACACGCGCGACACATCCAGACGGATTGACCGACACGTACACAAAATTTTCCAATTCAGACAGCGCATGCAACCGCAACAACTGCATATCCACGTTTTGAATACGACAACCGGGATACACCCCTTGTGTTTTGACGGCGGCGAGTACAGCGGACTCGTCAACGGGGGTCGCGCTGTCTACCGTAACCACCCAGATCCGTCCCGACAACAGAAACAGCAGCAATACGGACAACAGGATGCCGACAGGCAGCCCCAACCGTTTGCGGTAGGGGAACAGTTTGAAATACATCCCCTGCTTGCGATAGATGCGCAGGCGTATGCAAGCGCGCTTGGAGAGAGGGCGTAAACGGCGGTACTGCGCGGCAGGGCAGGCGGCGTAAAACACGGCGTTTTCTATGTAACTGTCGCACACGGTCAGCCCCAGTTCTGCCGCTTCGCTCATCAACCGTTCGGGGAAACCGCCCTCACCTTTAAACCATACGTATCCACTGAAAAAACGCAGCATGGTAACACCTCACAAATCAGGTAACGCGAGCGGCGACTCACGTTAATCTATAAACGAAACGGTCAGGATACGACCGCTGATCTGTGCTTTGCCGCCGCCAAGGGCGTTGATGCACAGAGCGTCCCCCTCGAAAGCGACCGCCCCCTCCACCGTATCCAACACGATGCGGTTTTGGTCGTATTCGGATACCCGACGGCACCCTTCGGCGATCACCTGACGGTTAGCTGTGAATTCCATACACAGAACGGGACAAAGCATCCCTTCGGTCATACCGAGACGTCGCTCGGTATGTCGCAACAACTGTTTTTGTTTCATGCGCATTGCTCCTTTTCAAAGTATTGTATGCGCCTGTCATCGGGCTGTATGACGGCATATTTGCACAGAACACCTCATACTGTGAAACGGGAAGTGGTGGTATGAAACGAAGATGCAAAAACGCCGCAACAGGCGGTGCATTGTTGGTGGCAAGCGTGCTGTTATTTATGTATCCGCAGGCGGTGGCGGCAGGGGCTTCCAGAGGATTGACGCTGTGCGGAACGGTGATCATTCCGTCTTTACTGCCGTTTTTGGTGGTGAGCGGTACGTTTATGCGTACCTCGCTGTGTGATACGATAGGACGGTGGCTGTCCGCCCCGATCGGTCGGTTATTGCGGCTGCCGGGTGTGTGCGCCGTGCCGCTGTTGTCCTCGTTCATCGGCGGCTATCCGACAGGCGCTGTGGCGGTCGCGCGGTTGTTGGATACCGAGAGCATTTCAAAGGAACAAGCCGCGCGGATGATGCACATTTGCGTCAACGCAGGTCCTGCGTTTGCGGTGAGCGCTGTGGGTGGGATTCTGCTGGGGGATATACGGGTGGGGTGGATGTTGTTTGCCGCACACGTTGCGTCGGCGTTGCTGATCGGCGTTACCGAGGCGCTTTGCGCACCGCGTGTACGTGCGCGATATGTGAAAAGCACTGTTGCGCAACCCATAGCATCCGCGTTCACCGATGCGGTCAACGCCGCAGTGCTTGCCATCCTGTATATGAGCGGATTCGTCATATTGTTTTCGGTGGTATTGTCGGTGTGTGATGGGAGCGGTCTGTCCGATCTGTACGGCAACACGGCGCTGTTGCACGGTTTTTTGGAAGTGAGCAGTGGATGTGTGGTGTTGTCGGGTGAACGTGCGCCGTCGGTGTTTTTGCTCGGATGTTTTCTGGGGTTCGGCGGTCTTTCGGTACATTGTCAGGTGCGCTCGATTTTGTCGGCACATACAGACGTGTTGCGCCACTTTTTCACCTTTCGTGTACTGCACGGTTTGCTGGGCGGCTGTCTTGCCGCGCTGTTGTACCGCGTGATCCCGTTGCCTGTGCACACGTTGTCTGCAGGGCAGGCGAAACTGGATCTGTTTATCGCCTCGCCGAGTGTGTCGGTTGTGTTACTTGCGATGTGCGTGGCGTTCTTGCTCTACCCTTTCGAAAAAAACATTGCCAAACGTCGAAAAGTGTGATATGGTAAGGAAAATAGGATGAAAAAAGGAGGGAGCGGCGTGAAAAAGCGGTTGTACGGCAACAACATTCCGCCTTGTTGTGAATATTGTGCGCGTGCACGGCGCAGCGTGGACAATCGGTCGATGTTGTGTGTCAAACGCGGTGTTGTGCCGCTTTACCACCATTGCCGCCGTTTCAAGTACGATCCTTTAAAACGTGTGCCGGTGCGGCAACCGTCCCTTTCGGCGTACAGCGAAGAAGATTTTCGTTTATAATTTTAAAAATGGCTATTGACAATCGGTGTGGGGTGTGTTAGAATACCATTCGCACCGAAAATATGCGGCTTTAGCTCATCTGGTAGAGCGCCACCTTGCCAAGGTGGAGGTAGCGAGTTCGAGCCTCGTAAGCCGCTCCAGAAAAGAACCCACATTTGTCTACGACAAGTGTGGGTTCTTTTCAATGAAATAAATCCCTTGCGGGATTTGTGAAATAACGCTTCGCGTTATGAAATAGCTGTCGCTATGAAATACGCTGCGGCGTATGAGGGATTTATTTTATTTCACATTTTGCCGCTAAGGCAAAATACTTCATAATCCGCAGGATTATTTCATATTGCGTAGCAATATTTCATTAAATATGCTATAATATTTGTAGAGGTAAGGATAATGAAAGAAAATAAGCTCGTTGAATTATCTATGGATTTCGCTATTAAGATAATTAAACTCTGCGAAACTATCAAAGGACATTATTCTCTCGTTAATCAGTTGGAGCGTTCTGCAACCTCTATTGGTGCAAACATCCACGAAGCAAATTATGCCCATGGCAAACCCGACTTTATTGCAAAATTACAAATTGCTTTGAAGGAATGCTACGAAACGGAATATTGGCTTGAATTGTTTGTAAAATCCGATATTCTGAATAGAGAAACGGCGGTTAATCTTTATAATCAATGCGGTACGATTCGCCGTATCTTAATTGCCTCCATTAACACCGCAAAGGAGAATGCAAAATAGTTCAAAAGCAAAACTCGTAGAACTTCATCGAATCCCCAACCGCCTCTT
>JAZRQN010000049.1:0-8639 GCA_045649855.1 Acutalibacteraceae bacterium
TCCGTCTGGCGTAATGTTCATCGTAAATGTACAGCCGTCGCTCACCATCCTCCTCCGTCTCTGCCGCCGCAATAAACGCGGTGGGGTCATTGGTATATCCATAGTCCAATCCGAACACGTGGCGAAACGCAGCACCTTTCAGCGTATCCTTCGCAAAATCGCAGACTTCCCAATTGTCAAAAATCAACCCCTCGGACTTTCCCCACTCGCCCAGTCCAGCCACCGCGTACTGGCGCGGCCGTCTGCGGCGCATCTCTTCGTACAATGCGCGGTCGGTTTCATCCAGAAACTCGTTACACAGATAGTTAGTGGTAATTGCAAGCGTATCCGCGCGCTCACAGTCAAAAAAGCGCTTTTTCAACCAATGGTTTTCATCCCACGGATTGAACGTAATGGTTGTCTGTTTAAACAACGGTGGCGTGAGTTGTCCGCGCGGCATAGAAAGATCCAGCTTGTCAAAATCCGCCTCGCGCGCAATCTCAAACGCCTCCTCGATCCACACCCAACAGATATGTCCCTTGTCCACCGTGGTGGATGCCAGTTTTTCCACGTTATCAAATCCGCGGAACAAAATGCGTTGTCCCGTCGGTATATACTGCAATTCCAGCGGTTCTCTGCCCGCGCGCCACAAATGGGACACTTCCAACCGCTCGATCGCCCACCGTAACTGCGCAAAGGTGCTGTCCCGGTGGGTACGCCCCACCTGGCGCACCACCAACAGGTTCGCATCAGGATATTTCATCATGTGGAAGATGTACCACAAAGCGGTGGTGCTGGATTTTTTGGACGCCTTACCGCCTTTGACCACACGATACCGTCGTTTACAGTCCCAAAAGGCACGATACCCTCTGCCGATCACCGCCGGCAGATATACCTCTACTGCGCCATCCATACGTTTTGCCATCCTTGTGTTTTTTGAGCATTGCGATCACTTCCCATATCTCGTCCATCTCCTCTTCTAACAACGCGATCCGCTTATCGTACACCTTGATTTGTTCCTGCAACTGTTTGTGGCGCTGTTCCAATTTTTTGAGCGCCTGCATATATTCCTCAATCATCTCGTCAACGGTCATTCGGGTATCTCCTCCTCTCCATAAAAAATCACGGGTGTAACGGCAGGCAACTCCATCACCTTATCGCCATACCCTGCATTTTCTTTCAGATACAACATGTGCATATTGGGGCTGCTGCCTCGCCCCATCGCGTGTTCCATCACGCTGGCGGTTGCCTCCGCAAACGCACTCTGGATGACCGATACCTTCGCAGTAAAAGATGACGTGTTCCCACACGCTTCGGTATACCGTCCCTCCACAATCTGACGGAACATCGGCAGATCCATATCCAAAGCCGCCGCCAACCGTTCTGCTGTCAGCGGCACTTTATGTTCGATTGCATACTCTCGCGCTTCATCGATTGCCGTTTTCACTTTGCCGAGCGATCGCTTGGACAGCAACTGATTGTGCATAATCTCACCTACTTCTGTATTGTGTATTGCATTTTGCAACTGCTGTTGCAAAAAAAAATAAACGGTTGCTTTAAAACACTTCTCCCGTTTTTAAAACCATCGTCGGGGTAACGCCGCGCGCTGTAAACAGTTCACCGCACGCCACCTTCTCTATCCCCAACATGCCGCTGTAAAAGCCGTCTATACGGTCTCCCATATGATCTGAAACGGTCAGTTCCCCCTCCACGTACACCGTTACCTCGGTATGCGCCGGAAACGCTTTGACCGTCTCACAAAGTTCCTGTACCGTCAAGATCGTCCCTCCGTTCGCCTCGAAAAAGTTTCCTTTTGCAACTTTTATTGTAGGCGCATTTTTGCAACTTGTCAATAGCATTTTGCAACTTTTCTCAAAAAGGTGTTGCATTTTGCGTTTTCGCGTGATATGATAAAGGTGAAACAGCCAATAAGGAGGGTTTACCTTGGGTAACAATGAAATTATCGCGTATCGTCTCAAAAGTTGCAGAGAGCGTTCGGGTGAAACACTGGAGCAGATCGGTCGTCTGGTGGGTGTAAACAAATCCACCGTGATGCGTTGGGAACGCGGCGACACAGGCAAGATCAATATGCCCACCCTTCAATTTTTGGCAGAACATTTCCACGTATCTGCAGAATGGTTGCTCGGAAAGGACGCTGAAGAACAACCGTGCGACTGGTTACAGCAACACGGCACTTTACAACAACGCGGCGTCCTCCTCCCCATTCTCGGCGCGGTGCGTGCAGGCAGCGGCGGTATCGTGGAAGAAAACGTCATTGGTTACGAAGCGATCGACCCCACCACCCTACAAACGGGTGAACAGTATTTCTGGTTGCGTGTGGCCGGCGATAGTATGACCCCCTCCATCAACGATGGAGATCTCGTGTTGGTGCGTCGGCAGGAAAGTGTCGAAAACGGACAGTACGCCGTCATTCTGGTCAACAGCGAAGAAGGTTTGGTCAAACGCATTGCTTACGGTCCCGATTGGATCGAACTGCAAAGCATCAATCCCTACTATCCTCCCCGTCGCTTCGTGGGTGAGGATGCCGCCGCGGTTCACGTGCTCGGCAAAGTGATCGAATCTCGCAGAAAATTTGCATAATAAAAATCCCCCTCGTCTCACAACGAGGGGGATTTATGTTATTTCAGCACAAAGGTTTGTGTTAACAGCAAGTTATCTGCACAACCGATCGACAAACGGAATTCACCGGGCTCAGACACGAATTTTTGTTCAAAATTCCAGAAGCGTAGCATCGGCTCGGTTACCTTGAACGTAATCTCCTTGCGTTCGCCTGCCTCAAAATAGGTCTTTTCAAAAGCAATCAACTGTTGTACGGGTCGCGCAAGTGAACCCACCACATCGCGCATATACAGTTGCACCGTTTCAAAACCTGCTCGGTCGCTGTCGTTGCGAACCGTTACGGTAACGGTCAGCGTTTCGTCGGCAGTCATCGTGTCCGCAGACAAAGATAGTTTCTCATACACAAATCGACTGTAAGACAAGCCGTAACCAAACGGGAACAACGGCAGGTTGCCGCAACCGTTATAGTTCGAGCAATAACGGATGAACGCATCCTCTCTTTCAACAGGCTTGGGTCTGCCGGTGTTGAGTCGGTTGTAATACAGCGGCACCTGACCGAGTGCTTTGGGGAAAGACATACTCAGCTTACCGGAAGGATTGACCTCGCCGAACAGCAAATCTGCCACCGCATGGCCACCCTCTGTACCGGGCATCCACATTTCCAGCAGAGCAGGCGCTGTTTTTGCCAATTCGGTCAGCACCAGCGGACGACCGTTGAACAGCACCACCGCCGTGTTGGGATTGGCTTGTGTAACCGCTTTTGCCAGTTCGTTCTGAACGCCGGGGATGTCCAAATCACTGCGACTGGCACCCTCGCCCGAATAATCTTGCGGCTCACCGATACACAAAATGACAACATCCGCCGCTGCAGCCGCTGCCACAGCCTCATCGAAACCGCTGTGATCGGTATCGCCAAGCTTATTACCGCATCCCTGCACCACGGTGATATCCGCGTTCGGCAGTGCTGCCTCCACGCCCTGACGCACCGTAATAATGTCATTTTTGTCGGTGTTGCCGTTACAATACCACATACCGAGAATCGCCGCAGTGTCCGCAAACGGACCGATGAGCGCTACCTTTTTAACATCCTTGGAAAACGGCAAAACGTTTTCATTTTTCAACAATACAGCAGACGCACACGCCGCTTTTCTGGCGATTGCACGGTGTTCGGGGGTCAGACAGACCGCCTCAACCTTCGCATTGGAGGCACCACGATACGGATCTGCAAAAAGTCCCAGATCCTTTTTCAGTTGCAACACGCGCATCACTGCGGCATCCAACTGCCGTTCGGTAAACACGCCCTGTTCTATCAAACTCTTCAAATGATGGAAATAACCACTCGAGCACATTTCGATGTCGCAACCGTTTTGAAATGCACGTGCGGCCGCTTCGCGCTGATCTGCCGCATCACCATGAGTTTCCAGTTCACCGACGGCATCAAAATCGCTGATTACCTCGCCGCCGAATTTCCATTCATCCTTCAAAACCGTCTGCATCAACCACGGATTGGCGACCGACGGAATACCGTTGAGCGTATTGAAAGAGGGCATCAACATACGCACGCCTGCATCGATGCACGCTTTATACGCAGGCAGATAATATTCACGCAACACATGTTCGGACAGTTCCACCGTGTTGTAATCCCTGCCGCCTTCTGCACCGCCGTAAGCCGCAAAGTGTTTCACACACGCGGCAATATGGTCGTGATCGGTCAGATCATCACCCTGGATCGCACGCACCTGTGCCGCACCCATCATACCATTGAGCATAGCATCCTCGCCACAGGTTTCCATCACACGACCCCAACGGGCATCGCGCACATAGTCCACCATCGGGGTGAACGTAACCTGCACACCGCCCGCAGAAGCCTCTTTGGCGGCCATACGAGAACATTCCTCCACGATCTTGGTATCAAACGAACAACCGAGCGCCAACGGAATGGGGTAAATGGTTCGATAGCCGTGAATGACGTCCATCATAAACAGCATCGGGATCTTATTGCGGTCATTGGCAAGGTGATCGTCCTGGATTTGCCGCATCGCATCCGCAGAAGGATAATTGAGCACACTACCCGCATGCTGAACATTCTCTGCCGTCAAATCCAGTTTGGTGCGCGGACCGGTTGCATCACCGCCGTCGCATCCAAATACGTTTGCTTCATACTGGGTCAACTGTCCAATCTTTTCATCAATCGTCATTTGATCCAGTAATTTTTGCAAATCCACCATAGTGCTATGCCCCCCTTTTTTCATATAAAGAAAGTATAGCACGGCGGTTATACACTGTCAATCACACAAACACGCGCAGATCGTCCATAAATTTCTGTTCTGCATCAATCAGTTTTTCCGCCATATCACGCGCTTCTTTTTCAGCGGCGGTATACTGGTTCATATATTCGCTGAGTTTTTGGATTCCCATATTGCAACCATCCATCATCAGCGTGGCAATGGTGTGGTCCGACTTTTCCATCATCATTTTCCAGTCCACCTTCATTTCGGACATCGCGTTGGCAATCGGATTGGGTTCTTTACCCTCACTGCCGTGTATACGGAGAAGACCGCCGATCTCATCGCCGAGTTTTTTGTGTGTTTTCAGACTGGTGCTGAGCAACTCGTGTAACTTTTCGCTTTGCGCACGTTCGATGACCGATTCAATGCTGTTCACGGCCATTTTGCATCCCGCATCGGTTTCTTTGAGTAACTTTTCGGTATCTGTCATATCACTTCATCCTTTCAACGATTACTACGGATAGTATGTGCAAAAGGATGTGAAATATAAACAAAGAAAAAGGGCATTGCACGTTTGTGCAATGCCCTTTGTAAATGCTTTGCTAAGATTAGATCTCGGCGAAGTATTTGATGGTGCGAACCATCTGGCTGGTGTAGGAGTTCTCGTTGTCGTACCAGGACACAACCTGCACCTGATAGGTGTCTTCGTCGATCTTCGCAACCATGGTCTGAGTAGCGTCGAACAAAGAACCGTAGCGGATGCCGATCACGTCGGAGGAAACGATTTCGTCCTCGTTGTAACCGAAGGAATCGGAAGCAGCAGCTTTCATAGCAGCGTTGATGCCCTCTTTGGTGATGTCCTTGCCCTTGACAACAGCCACCAGGATGGTGGTGGAGCCGGTGCAGGTGGGCACACGCTGAGCAGAGCCGATGAGCTTGCCGTCCAGTTCCGGAATAACCAAGCCGATAGCCTTAGCAGCACCGGTGGAGTTGGGAACGATGTTCTGCGCACCGGCGCGAGCGCGGCGGAGATCACCTTTGCGATGCGGGCCGTCGAGGATCATCTGATCACCGGTGTAAGCATGCACGGTGGTCATGATGCCGCTCTGGATAGCCGCATAGTCGTTGAGCGCTTTGGCCATGGGAGCCAAGCAGTTGGTGGTGCAGGAAGCCGCAGAGATGATGGTGTCATCAGCGGTCAGGGTATTCTCGTTAACGGAGAACACGATGGTTTTCAGGTCGTTGCCTGCAGGAGCAGAGATAACAACCTTTTTAGCGCCGGCATCGATGTGAGCCTGGCTCTTATCTTTGCTGCAGTAGAAGCCGGTGCACTCGAGCACGACGTCCACGCCGATCTCGCCCCAGGGGAGATCCGCAGCATTTTTCTCGGAATAGATTTTCAGCACTTTGCCGTCCACGGTGATGGTGCCGGCTTCGTCATCAGCGGTAACGGTGTGACCGTCGTAACGACCCTGAGCGGTGTCGTATTTGAGAAGATGAGCGAGCATGCTGGGTTTGGTCAGATCGTTGATCGCGACCAGATCGTAGCCTTCAGCGCCGAACATCTGACGGAAAGCCAGACGGCCGATGCGGCCGAAGCCATTGATTGCAACTTTAACTGCCATAATGAATAACCTCCAAACAAAATTTTCTTTGTATATTCTAGCCTCTTTTTTCGAAAAAAGCAATATCTTTGTCAAAATTTTAACCGCTTGCATCGAATTTTTGTAAAGTTGCCCAAAAACAAACGGAAAAACTTTCCTCATCGTTGCATTTTATCAAATTTTGCACAAAAACAATTTCAGTCTGAAAAAGAAGCCAAAAAACCAACTCACGCCTCGGATGCGGACATATCCGTATCCTCAGCAATTTCCGTGTTTTCCTCCTGTTCCGCAACCACTTCTTCCTCGTTAGAAACTTCGGTTTCGGGCAACGGTTCGGCGGACGGATCGGACAATAACCAATAGCACACAAACACAACCGCCAACACGCCGACGGCAAAATCCTCAACGCCTGCCAACTGGCCAGAGCGAGAAGCCTCTCCCTGCCCCAGCAGGAACAGAATCACACGCGCCAAAGCGCCGGAAGCACCCGTCAAGACGGTGGAAAGTGCGAAAAAGACGGTCAGATGCGGACGGTGCGGTGCGGTATCGCTCAACTGTCTGGCAAGCGAGAACAAGAACAGCATACCAAACAGCAACATGGTAAAGTCATAAAAACTTTCGTGCACCTCTACCGCACTGGCGTAAGACACCTCATAGCGTGCCAGACGCATCCACAGCCAGAAAGTGGGTGCCAACGCCCACACGGGGAACGCGCCGCGCACCTCTCTCTCTGCGCGGATCCACTCTACGCCCAATCGCATAAAGTAAATACCGCCCAGCGCACCGAGAATCAAAGACAAGAACAACGTTACCTGATCCACCGTGCTGCTGACAGCCGTGTTGGGCGGCGGCGTTACGCCGAATGCCGCCCACATAAACATATCCACCAACGTTGTCAGCAGGATGCAAGCGCCTGCCGCGATAATCACCGCCGCAAACGGCCATACCCATTTTCGGTTAACCGACGGCAGATACGGCAAATCCTTCTTGCCTAAAACCAACAGAACAAACACCGCAATCAGCGACACCACAATGCCTGCCACCACGATGTAACTGAGGTTGAAAACGCCCGTATCCATACTTTGCAATCTGGGTACTAACGTTACACGAAGCACGGTTACCACCGCTGTCATCACCAAGGTGAACAACAGTGCAACCGTCGTTTTTTTACATCTCAGCATGAAATTCTTCCTTTCAACGCTCCTCGATCGCGATATACTCTTTTTCACCTGCGATCGCTTTGTAAGCAGGACGGATGATACGGCCACCGGTGGTGATCTCTTCCAGTCGATGTGCACACCAACCTGCCATACGCGCTACCGCGAACAGCGGCGTGAACAGGTCAGGATCAATGCCGAGCGCCGTATAGATCAGACCGGAATACATATCCACGTTTGCGCACAGCGCTTTGCTCTCGCCACGCAGTTTCGCAAACACCTGCGGCGTTACGCGTTCGACCGCTTCCAACAACTTAAACTCGTCGCCGAAGCCTTTTTTCTCCGCGAGATCATACGCACAGCTTTTCAGGATAACCGCACGGGGGTCGGACAAGGTGTACACCGCGTGTCACATACCGTATACCAGACCGGAACGATCGCCTTCTTCGCCGCGCATCAGTTTCTCGACAAAAGCAGCAACTTCGTCATCGTCATTCCAGTTTTTGACACCTGCTTTGATATGATCCAACATCTGCATCACCTTGATGTTGGCGCCGCCGTGGCGCGGACCTTTCAGCGAACCGATAGCCGCGGAAATCGCCGCATAGGTATCGGTGCCGGAGGAAGACAACACTCGGGTCGTAAAGGTAGAGTTGTTACCGCCACCGTGCTCCGCATGCAACATCAAGCACAAATCAAGAATACGCGCTTCTTCTTCGGTGTACGAAGAATCCGCACGAATACCGTGTAAAATGGTCTCCGCCGTGGACAAGCCCTGTACGTTGGGATGGAAGAACATGCTCTGTTTGTCATAATAACGGCGTTTCACCTGATACGCCTGCGCCATAATGTTGGGCATTTTGGCGAGCAGGTCGATCGACTGTCTGAGAACGTTCTCATCCGACAGCGTATCGGGATCGTCGTCTTCCGCATACAGCGCCAACACCGCGCGGCTCATCTGGTTCATGATATTGGGAGAAGGCATTTTCACCAGCATATTCTCGGTGAAATTCTCCGGCAGTTCACGGTATTCGGACAACAATTCGATGAAGCCTTGCAGTTGTTTTTCGGTGGGCAATTTACCGAACAGC
>JAZRQN010000050.1:0-8242 GCA_045649855.1 Acutalibacteraceae bacterium
ATGATCTCGATGTTGTTGCTTTCCAGCGTTTCATACAGCTTATCCATCTGATCAGGATCGAAATCCATCTCTTCCATGGCATCCATGATCTCTTGGGTGGTCAGTTTGCCTTTCTGCTTACCCATTTCGATCAATTCCTGCATACGCTGTTGTTTCTTATCCTTTTTACCGGCAGAGGCAACCACGGTTTCTTCGGGTTTCTCCTCGGTCGCCGCCACGTTGACCTCTTCTTCGGTGATGTTTTCGATGTTTTCCTTGCTCATATGTTTCCTCTCCATTTCTCAATGGTTATTTTTACTCTTTCTATCGCGCATAACCGCGAGAATATCCGAAATTTGTGTATCATCCAGATTTTGCGGTTCTTTTAAGCCGCGCAAAGCGTGTTCTTCACGGATGATCGCAATATAACTTTGCGTTTCCGCCCATGTAAACGCGCGTTCTTTTGCCGCTTGCACCGCACGGGTGATATACGCCATTTGTGCATCTTCAAAATCCGATGCAAAGAACGGCAGATCGATCAGCAACCCCTTTTTCTGACGTTCCAACAAATAGGTGTACACCTGTTTGTTAAACGCGGTTACCATCGTATCGGCAGGCAGTGCCTCCGCGCTCTGTCCGATTAGGTCGGGATGCAAGATCAGCACGCCGATCAGCGTCTCCTCCGCCTGAGCGGCACGCGGGAACTTTTCGGCATCCGGATTGACCTTGCGCAGAACGCTCATATCCTGTTTGACCGCACGGGACAGTTCGCTCTTCTTTTCTTCCCGTTCTTTGTACCTTGCTGCGCTCTTGATCTGCTGCAGGATCGCTTCTTTAGACACACCGAGTTCGGTTGCCAGTCTGCCTGCATAGATATCCTGCTCCACCGCACTGCTTCTGGCGAGCAAAGAGGCGGCACCTTTCAGGTAGGCAACCTTACCGTCCGCGGTAGCAATATTATGCGTGTTTGCAAGGTTCATCAAACGGTATTCCATCGCATTGGACGAACGCTCCAGCAACAGTTTAAACCGCTCGGAACCGTTCTTACGAATGAATTCATCAGGGTCTTTGCCGTCGGGAATCTGCACCACTTTGATGTCGATTCCCGTAGGACGCAACGCATCCAACGCTTTTCTGGTCGCTTTCTGCCCCGCTTCGTCTGCGTCGAAAATCAAACTGACCTTGTCCGCATAACGGGTGATCAACCGCACCTGTTCCTGCGGAAATGCAGTACCCAAAGCCGCTACCGCATTGGTAAATCCCGCCTGGTGCATGGCAATCACGTCCATATATCCTTCGCACAAAATCAGTTCTCTGCCGGAAGATTTGGCGAAGTTGAGCGCAAACAAGTTGTTGCTCTTACTGTAAGCCAAGGTGTTTTCGGTATTGATATATTTCGGTTTGGAGTCATCCAACACGCGGCCACCAAAACCGACCACAGCGCCGCGGATATCGATGATCGGAATCATCACGCGGTTGCGGAATAAATCGTAACTGCCACCGTTTCTGCCGCGACGGGTGGGAAATGCCGCTTGCAGTTCTTCATCTTTAAAGCCTTTACCGCGCAAATGTTTGCCCAGTGCATCCCACTCGGCAGGCGCAAAGCCCAAACCGAAATGTCGAATGGTCGCATCGGTGTAACCGCGTTTGCGGTAGTAATCCAGCGCAATCTTACCGGACGGCGTGGACAGTTGCGCATGGAAAAAGCGCGCCGCTTCACGGTTGGCTTCCAAGATGCGCATACGGAGATGCGACGTGCGATCGTCCCTGGTCTCCTCCGGCATCTGCAAACCGCTTCTGTTCGCCAGAAATTTCACAGCATCTATGTAATCCAGATTTTCAATCTTTTTGATAAAGGTGATCACGTCGCCGCCTGCGCCGCAACCGAAACAATAAAACGAATTGTTTTCGGGATACAGGTTGAAAGACGGTGTTTTCTCACCGTGGAACGGACAAAGACCAACGAGGTTTTTGCCGCGACGTTTGAAACTGACGTAGGTGGAAGCGACACTTTCAATGTCATTGCGGGAGATGAGTTCTTGTATAAAACTTTCAGGCAACGCCATATCTGTCGCCTCCTTTCGATTGAATTGCGGTTTATCCGTGCTGAATATGTACCGACCAGCTTCTCGGGATGAACAGGTCGTTATACACTTCCAGCGCGTAATTGTCGGTCATACTGGCGATATAATCACAAATCGCCGTCATTCTGCCTTCGGTTTCCAAAGTTTGCACATATTCACCGGGCAGTTTATCGGTGTGTTCCAGGAAATATGCAAACATCTGCCGAATGAGAGTGTCCACCTTTTTCTCTTCCGCTTTGGCGGCGGAATCGCGATACAGATCGCTGTGCAAAAACTGGTGCAACATATCAAAATACTTTTGTGTGGTCTCATCCATACAGATGGTTTCACCGCTGTTTTTCACAATAGCGGTAACCAACGATTCAATGCGTTCGGAATGTGTTTCGCCGAGATGTGCGCGCACCGCAGAAGGTACGTCGCTTTCCTGCAAAACACCTGCGCGGATAGCATCATCCATATCGTGATTAACATACGCCACACGGTCCGCAATACGCACGATGCGGCCTTCCAGTGTTGCCGCCCACGGATCGACCGTATGTCGCGCAATGCCGTCTCGAACGGCAGTGGTCAAATTCAAGCCCTTGCCGTCCCGTTCCAATTTTTCTACGATACGAACACTCTGGTCATAGTGTCTGAAACCGCCCATATCCGCCATCAGCACGTTCAGCGCGCGTTCACCTGCGTGGCCGAACGGCGTATGTCCGAGGTCGTGTCCCAGCGAAATGGCTTCGGTGAGATCTTCGTTCAGTCGCAAGGCACGCGCAATGGTGCGCGCAATCTGCGCCACTTCCAACGTATGGGTCAGACGGGTACGATAATGGTCGCCCTCCGGCGACAAAAACACCTGCGTTTTGTGTTTCAAACGACGAAACGATTTAGAGTGTAAAATACGGTCGCGGTCTCGCTGAAACGCGGTGCGATATGAACACGGTTCTTCTGCATAATCGCGCACGGCATCCGCCGAAAGCGCCGCATTCGGTGCCAAAATTTCACGTTCTGTTTGCTCATAGCGTTCTCTTGCGTTCAAAGCGATTCCTCCCCCGTTTTATTCTATATATAGATATATACGCAGTATATTCGATAAATTCCTTTTTATTTTGCAAAAAAATGCAAAAAAATTAAAAAAGCGGTACGCTGCGATATTGTTCTTCCAAAATCGTTGGCTGTAACGAGCCGGCACTACGCTCGGTAAGTTGTTTTTCAAACATCGTTTGCAGGTCGGTGTCCAGTAACAAGCGCACCGTAACAGCATCGGTATACACGGTATCCACCACCGTGCCGCCGCTGGCTTCCACCAGCGCCGCAAGCCAGCCGTACTGCGTGTAACTGCACTCGATCTCCTGCAAAAACGCAGGGCGCATTTCGGTGATGCCTGCCGCCTCCACTGCCAAAGCCGCAGTGTGAGAATAGGCACGCACCAAGCCGCCGCCACCTAACAGGATGCCACCGAAATAACGAGTGATAACCACTACGCAATCGGTGAGGTTCTGCTTTTGCAATACGTCCAAAGTCGGCATACCTGCCGTTCCTTGCGGTTCGCCGTCGTCGCTGAAACGACGGATATCGCCATCTCTTAAAATGAAGGCAGGCACGTGATGCCGCGCATCCCAATACTGCTTTCGGACGCTTTCGATAAACGCCACCGCTTCCTCTTCGCTCGTGACTGGACGAATCTGCCCAATGAAGCGCGAACGGCGATCCACAAATTCCACTTGTGCCGCTTTTTGTATCGTGCGATATGCTATCACATACATTCCCTCCTTTTTCGACAGCAGATAGTAGAAAAAAGGCAGTGCAATCTATTTTGCACTGCCTTTTAGGTCAACTACTTATTTGTCGGATTTCAGGCCGAAGCGCTTGTTGAAACGTTCGACGCGGCCGCCGGTATCCACCAGTTTCTGTTTACCGGTGAAGAACGGATGGCACTTGGAACAGATTTCCACACGGATATCCGATTTCGTTGAACCTGTCTCGATCACGTTACCGCAAGCGCAGGTAATGGTGGTCTGTGCATAGTTCGGATGGATAGCCTCTTTCATTGATGTCACCTCTTTCGTTCCATAACGAATGGATTATAGCACACTCTTTTTCAAATTGCAAGTACTTTTTTACAATATTTGATAAAAAAGCGCGACCGAAAATCATCAGATTTTCGGTCGCGCATAGGGACATTATTTCTTTTTGGAGTTTGTGGATTTGAGCGCATCTCTTGCTTCCTTCTTCTCCACCCACAGTGCCCACAACGGCGCACTCAGGCAAACAGAGGAATAGAAACCGGACAGAACACCAAACAGCATCGGCAGCGCGAAGCTGATGATAGCATCCATGTGCAGCACCGCTGCCACAACGGTGATGGTCGCCGCGGCAATGCCGGTGGTGATAGAGGTGTTGCGCGTACGCACAAAGCTCTGATTGAGACTCAAATTGACAATGTCGGCAATGGGAGTCTTGGCATCCAACTTCTTGCGGTTCTCACGGATACGATCGTAGATAACGATAGTATCGTTCAAAGAATAACCGAGGATGGACAGCATAACCGCCACAAAGTTATCATTCAGCGGTATACGGAACAGCACGAAGGTGAAGTATACGATCAACAGATCGTGCAGCAACGCAAACAAAGCAAACGTGCCTGCGGACAGACCACCGATCTTTTTAAAGCGCAAGCCCACGTACACCAGCAGGAACACAGCCGCCAAAGCAACCGCGATCAAGCATTTCACGAAGAAACGATTACCCATAGAAGCGGACAGCGAGTTGCTGCTGACCTGTTTCAACTGGTTGTCGGGTGTCGCTTTCAGTAACGCCTCGTCCAGTTTCTCCTGTACTTCTACGGTGATCTCTTCGTTGAGGGATACCGTAACGACTTCCGTATTGTCTACCGTTTCAATTTTCGCGGTAGCGTTTGCACCCAAGACTTCTTTCGCGGTGTCATTCACCACGTCCATATCCACCGTGCCGGTGTAGCTGTAGCGAATCAAGGTACCGCCTTTAAAAGAAATGTCCATTTCCGTGCCGAAAATGATGTTCACGAGCAGTGCCACGCCCAAAATGCAAGCGGAAATGATGATGAACAGTTTGCGATGTGCGATAAAATCAAACGACTTTTTCATTCTTTGACACCTCCATACAGCCAGGGCTTGCGGAGGAATTTAATGCGGGACACCGAACGCAGCATAGCGCGGGACAGCCACAGGCCCATCACAAAGTTGAAGATAGTACCGATGAACAGCGTGTAACCGAAGGAATACACAGCACCGGTGGTGGACACGGGGAACCAACGAAGGATCGGGCTCAGGATGGTTGCAAAGATGTTGTCGGAAGGACCGAACACACCCATCAACACAGCCGCCACGATCACAACCGTGATGTTGCCGTCGAAGATCGCCCAGAAAGAGTTTTTAGAACCGATGCGGATTGCATTGTCGATGGTTCTGCCGCCGCGGATTTCTTCTTTCACGCGTTCAGCAGTAATCACGTTCGCATCCACGCCGATACCGACCGACAGCACGATACCAGCCAAACCGGGCAAGGTCAGCGTAAAGCTGTTGAGAGCGCCGAAATAACCGGAGATCGCCGCGATGGAAGCCGCGACCTGACCGATCAGCGCAATCACCGCAACCAAACCGGGCAAGCGGTAATAAGCGATCATAAACACCGCAATCAAAGCAAACGCGATCACGCCTGCGAGCACCATTGCGTACAGCGCTTTTTCACCCATGGTGGGAGAAATGGTGCCGCTGCTCTTATCCTCGATCGCGAACGGCAGAGAGCCGGAGTTGATCAAGTTGGCAAGTTCGGTCGCCTGCGAAGCGTCGGTAAAGCTTTCGCTGGTGATCAGCGCCTTACCGTCGGTGATATGATTGTTTACGTTCGGGTTGGAGATCATCGTGCCATCCAACCAAATGGAGATGGTGCCGCTGTTGGCAAGCTGTTTGGCAGTTGCATCGGCAAATTTCTGTTTGCCGCTGTCGTTAAGAGTCAAGCTCACAGCAGGCTGCGTAGTGCCGGTGCTATCGGTCTGGGTCATCACAGCTTCCGCCGCGCTCACGTCCGCGCCGGTCAGCACCAGTTCGCCCTCGGGCACAGTGTTGCCCTCTTCATCGGTGGTAGAACCGCCGATATGGAACTCCAACTGAGCCGTCTGGCCAATTTCTTTGATCGCCTCGGTGGGATCAAAGCCGCTTTCATCACTTGCCCACGGGAATCGCACGATCACCTGCTTGTTAGCAAGGTCAGAGTACAACTCGTAGTCGGTGATACCTTTGCCGATCAGTCGCTCAGCAATGATGGTCTCTATGCCCTGCAGGTTTGCTTCGGTAACTTCTACCGACTCGTCCACAGGACCGTATGTAACATCTACGCCACCGCGAATGTCAATACCCCAACGGATATCTTTCGCGCCGCGTATGATCGTATCGGTGCGATCGCCAAACTGCTTGTATATACCGAAAAACGAGGTATATGCCAGTCCGATGATCAGAACCAGTACGATGAAAAAAACAGATTTCGAAGTGCGTTTCATCGATACATCCTCCAAAAATAGCTCGCGTGGTCGCCCACACTAATACAGTACATTATATCTAATATCAATATAAAAGTCAATGGAGAAGAAGAAAATTCACAACAAAAAAAGAACCGTGCAACGTTGTTGCACGGTTCTTTCAATATTATGCCAACATTTTTTTGAGTGCAGTCATTTCCGCACAGACACACAGCAGTTCCATCGCCTTTTTCAGTTCCTCAACCGAAGGGTAAGAAGGCGCAATGCGCAGATTAGAATCTTTGGGATCTTTACCGTAAGGATAGGTAGCACCGGCACCCGTCATGGTAACGCCTGCTTCTTTGAGCAAACGATGGGTTTCTTTCGCACAGCCTTCCATCAGATCAATGCTGATGAAGTAACCGCCGCGCGGTGCGTGCCAAGTGGCAATGCCTTTGCCCGCCAACCGCTCATTCAGCACTTCGAGCGCCGCCTCAAATTTGGGGCGCAAAATCGCCGCATGCTGTTCCATATGGGCTTTTACGCCGTCCAGATTTTTGAAATAGCGCACATGGCGAAGCATATTGAGTTTATCATGTCCGATGGTTTGAACAGTCATACGCGCTTTGACTTCTTTGATGTTGGCAGGGCTGGATGCCATCGCCGCCACGCCTGCACCGGGGAAGCTGATTTTGGAGGTAGATGTGAAGGTTACCACCATATCCTCGTGTCCCAGTTTTTCCGCTTCCTTGTACAGATTGAGCACGGTATCCTGCGCATCTGCATACAGATGGTGCAAGCAATACGCATTATCCCACATCACGCGGAAATCGGCCGCCGCAGGGCTCAACGCCGCAATGCGTTTGACAGTTTCATCCGAGAAGGTGATGCCAATCGGATTGGAATACATAGGCACTGCCCACATACCTTTCACCAGCGGATCTTTCACCAGTTCTTCCACCACGTCCATATCAGGACCTTCATCGTTCATCGGAACGGTTAACAGTTCCATGCCGAAATATTCGGTTACCGCAAAGTGGCGATCATATCCGGGAGAAGGGCAAAGGAATTTCACAGCCCCCTGTTTCGACCACGGTTCACAGCCGCCAACGCCCGTCGAGAACGCCTGCTGGATATAGTCAAACATCATATTGAGGCTGGAGTTACCGCCCACAATCACCTGATCGGCAGGCATATCGAAAATCTGCGCAAACAGCTCTTTCGCCTCCGGAATGCCGTCCAGCACACCGTAGTTGCGGGTATCCACACCGCTCAAAGCACGAAAATCGTCTTCTTCTTTTAAACAATTCAGCATACCAAGGGTCAGTTCCAACTGTTCGGGGCAAGGCTTGCCACGGGACATATCCAGCGCCAAACCCTCTGCCTTGTATGCATCATATACTTTGTTCAACTCGGCCAACCGTTGTTCAAGAACAACTTTGGACTGATTCGCCAACATCTCCATGAAAGAAAAACGCCTCCAAAAATTCAAATACCTTTTAAAATCTTTTACCATACTACTATAATCTATTCAAAAATGCAAGATAAATTTTCTAAAATTGCAAAAAATAATTTTTGTTGGCTTTTTTCGAAATTGGGGTTGACATCCCCCGACTTTTCATATATACTATGCAATGTTCGAAAAAACAAGGACGCTTAGCTCAGCTGGTAGAGCATTCGCTTGACGTGCGAAGGG
>JAZRQN010000051.1:0-1579 GCA_045649855.1 Acutalibacteraceae bacterium
ATGGGTTTGCATCTGCAGACACTCGTTCATAATCGTCACCGCGTCGGTCATCAGCGTCAGATCCAGCGCGGCGGCATTCGCCTCGGTGACGACGGTATTGGTCATCGTGTCGCACCGCGACAAAATCGCGGCTATGTGGTCGGCTTCGGTGGCATACTCTCCGCCGGTCAGCGGCACCGACACGTTCTCCGCGCAATATCCTGCCACGGCGACGATATGGGCGCGCGCCGTCTTTACCTGCTCCTGCGCCGCCTGTATGCTCCGCATCTTTTGGACGGGGTCGGCGGCGTTGCAGGCCGCTTTGAAGTGATCCTTCACAACCCGCATGGCCTCTACGGCACGGCGCGCCTCTTGGGCGGCACTCTGCGCCTCCGCCACCGTCCACTGGGAATCAGGCACCGTGGTAACCGCGGGGCCGATGACGGGAACGGTCGCTGTCACGGTAGGATCCGCCGCGGCAACCGTGCCCTCCGCACGGGTGGTGGTATCTGCAGAGGTCGTACTCACAGTCGGGGCGGTGGTGGCGGCGGTAGTCGTAGTGGTGGTTTCATCCTGTCGCGCACCACAGGCACGGCATACGCCGTCGGCGTAATCATGGACGGCATCCAGCACCACCCGCTCCATCTCGCCGCAGGTGGCGCAAACGCGGTATTGCTCGCCCGATTCGGTGCAGGTGGGCTTGCGCACCGTCACCCAATCCCCAAACTCGTGGGAATGCCCGCAAGCGGTGAGAAGCATCAACAAACAACAGCCGATGGCTAGGCTTTTGGCAATCGTACGCATCGGAACACCTCCTCGGTCGTGATGCTGCGATTATACCACCGTTTTCGACAAATTGCAACATAAGGACAAAAATCACGCGCTGAGGGAAAAGACACAAAGCAGGCCGATACAGCAAGTATATACCTATGAGAAAGAGCGGGGACGTTGTCCCCGCTCTTTCGTTTTATCTATTGTAACCGTTCGCTAAATTGGAATTTGTCAATTTGTTTTCATGTCCACTAAAACTGCATCTTCTACGGAAAAGTAGTCATTCAAATCACTGCTGATACCAGCTGCCAAGTATGCTTGCTCAAATGAAATGGTTTCTTGATTGCTCAGATAAACAAAAGTTGAATCAGCAGCCGCATTGGGTATTCGTCCACTAATTTCCAATCTATATTTGTATATATGTCCATCGCACTCCCATGTGCCATCGCTCATTTCATAGTAGGTTTTTAAACCGCTTTCTATTGTTTTGACTTGCTCAGGAGCTTGCTTGCCACAACCAATCAAGCATAATAAGAAAGCCGTTATAAGGATAAAATTAACGATCTTTTTCATACGAATCCACACCTTTGTCAAATTCAAGTTGATCGGTCTGCATCCATTGTAGCACAAGTTTTTCGGAATAGCAATATGGCCGCAATCCAAAAGAAATCTCGACCGACTGCGGCGTAGCCGAAGTCGCGGAATCGAACCCCGATTTTGCGCCGAGTTTGTGCGCATCGTAGTCTGTGCCAGCGCAAAACTGGGGTTGATTCGCTGAGTCGACACAAAAATGCAAAAAGAGCACCCATCAAGGGTGCTCTTTGCATTT
>JAZRQN010000052.1:0-11817 GCA_045649855.1 Acutalibacteraceae bacterium
TGTGGACGTTCTTACTTATGTATTCCACAAACGTTCGGGTTTAAAAGAATCTCAAATTATTGGTTCCGGTACCATTTTGGATACTGCTCGTCTTCGTTCTCGTATTTCCGAATACTACGAAATTAACCAACAAAACGTACACGCTTACGTTTTTGGGGAACACGGGGATTCTTCCTTCGTTCCTTGGTCGGTTGCCAATATTTCTAATATTCCCATTGATGATTTCCAAGGATTTATTAACGACGATACCAAAGGTCCTTTCCCTCCCTTGGATCACGAACAAATCGAAAGCTATATGCGTAAATCCGGCGGTCGCATTATTGAACGCAAAGGCGCAACTTTTTATGCAGTTGCCATTTCGGTTTGCCATATCTGCAAATGCATCCTGAGCGGTATCGATACTACCTTGACGGTGTCTACGATGCTCAACGGTGAATACGGCATTGACGACGTGTGCTTGAGTTTGCTCAATGTGGTGGGCGACAAGGGTGCACACGCTAAAATTATGCTTCCTTTGAATGAAGAGGAGTTGGCGGCTCTGCACAACAGTGCGAAAGTGTTGAAAGACTTGATTGCAAGTTTGGATATTTAATTTAGGGGAGAGGTATAGGAATGGAATATCGTATTGAACATGATTCTATGGGCGAAATGAAAGTGCCTGCTGATCGTTTGTGGGCGGCACAGACCCAGAGAAGTCACGAAAACTTTGAAATTGGCGTTGGCATTGAAACTATGCCCCGCGAGATCATCCACGCGTTCGGTGTGCTGAAAAAGGCAGCAGCGATTGCAAACCACGCTTTGCGCCCCGAAAAAATGACCGAAGAAAAAATGGAAGCTATCAAAAAGGCTTGCGATGAAGTAATGGCGGGCGAACTCAACGGCCACTTCCCGTTGGTTGTATGGCAGACCGGTTCCGGTACTCAGTCCAACATGAACTCCAATGAGGTTATCGCAAACCGCGGCAACCAGATCCTCGGCAAAACTCTCCTCCATCCCAATGATGATGTGAATATGAGCCAGTCCTCCAACGATACGTTCCCGACTGCGATGCACATTGCAGCGGTGCTGTCTTTGGAAGATAAACTCATTCCTGCTGTAGAAGAATTGATCGCTACTTTCAAGAGATTGGAAGCGGAAAATGAGGGCATCGTGAAGAGCGGCAGAACCCATCTGCAGGATGCGACCCCCATCAAATTCAGCCAGGAAATCAGCGGCTGGCGTTCCAGTCTTGAAAAAGACGTCGAGTTGATCAAACGTTCCATTGAGCCGCTTCGTGAATTGGCTCTGGGCGGTACTGCTGTCGGTACCGGTTTGAATGCACCTGCCGGTTTTGACACCGGCGTGGCGGCAGAGGTTTCTGCTATCACCGGCAAATCTTTTGTAACCGCTGAAAACAAATTCCACGCTCTCACTTCCAAAGATGAGTTGGTATTTGCGCACGGTGCTGTGAAAGCGCTTGCTTGCGATATGATGAAGATTGCCAACGACGTGCGTTGGTTGGCTTCCGGTCCTCGCGATGGCCTGGGCGAGATCTTCATCCCCGAAAACGAGCCCGGTTCTTCCATCATGCCCGGTAAGGTCAATCCCACCCAGTGCGAAGCGGTAACCATGGTTGCCGTGCAGGTGATGGGTAATGACGTTGCAATCGGTATGGCGGCTTCTCAGGGCAACTTTGAACTGAATGTGTTTATGCCCGTTTGCATCTACAACTTCCTGCAGTCTGCTCGTCTGTTGGCGGAAGCGATCGTTTCCTTCAATAAGAACTGCGCTGTGGGTATCAAAGCCAACAAAGAGAAGATGCATCACAACCTGCACAACTCTTTGATGCTGGTAACTGCGCTCAACCCCTATATCGGTTATGAAAATGCGGCAAAAACTGCCAAGAAAGCATTTAAAGATAACATTTCTCTCAAAGAAGCGTGCGTAGAGCTCGGTTTCTTGACCGCAGAGAAGTTCGATGAGGTTTTCCATCCCGAACAGATGGCGTAAATCGGAGGTGTTTGAATGAAGGTTAGTTATTTCCCGGGGTGCACCTTGAAAAACAAGGCAAAAGACCTCGATTTGTATGCGTACAAATCGGCGGAAGCTTTGGGTGTAACCCTCGAAGAAATTGAAAATTGGCAATGTTGCGGCGCTGTGTTTACCACTGCGAACGACGAAGTTGCCACCAAACTCTCTTCTGTGCGCGCATTGAAATATGCAGGCGAGAAAGAGCAGCCGCTCATCACGGTTTGCTCCGCTTGCCACAATGTGATCAAACAGACCAATTACGCGATGCAGACCAACGCCGCTTTTGCGGATAAGGTCAATCGCTATATGGCTGCCGACGGCGGCTACAATGGCGAAACGCAGGTATATCACTACCTCGAAATGCTGCGCGATCTGGTCGGCTTTGACGCACTGAAAGAAAAGGTCGTTAACACTTTGAAAGGGAAGAAGATCGCGGCTTATTACGGTTGCTTGCTTCTCCGTCCCAACAAAGCGATGCGTATGGACGATCCCGAGAATCCCACCATTATGGAGGATTTCATCAAAGCGCTCGGCGCGGATGCGGTCGTCTATGCCAAGAGAAACGAATGCTGTGGCGGTTACATTTCGGTGGAAAGCCCCGAATCCGCCAAGAGAAACAGCAATGCGATCATCGAAAACGCAAAAGCCGCAGGTGCCGAAATGATCATCACCGCGTGCCCGCTTTGCAAGTATAACCTTGAAAAGAACGGCGCGGATATCCCGGTAGTGTATTTCACCGAACTGTTGGCGGAAGCGCTGGGTGTAAAGGAGGATACACATGCATAACAATTCGTATCTTCAAGAAGAGATCATCCGCATCAGCGGTGTGAACCCGAGCAAATGTATGCGTTGCGGTAAGTGCTCTGCCACTTGTCCTGCATACGATGAGATGGAATATCATCCGCACCAGTTTGTCAATATGGTGGAGAGCGGTGATATCGAGCCTCTGCTCAAATCCGAATCACTGTACAAATGCTTGTCCTGCTTTGCTTGTATCGATCGTTGCCCCAGAGGTGTGGAACCTGCGAAAGTGGTGGAGGCTGTTCGCCTTGCCGCTATCAGAAAGCAGGGTGCAAACCGTCTGCACGCTGACGACGTTCCTGCAATGGTAGACGAGGATACGCCTCAGCAGTTGCTGATGAGCGCGTTCAGAAAATATACGAAGTAAAGGAGGAAAAGACAAATGCAAAGAATTGGTGTTTTTGTATGTTGGTGTGGCAGTAATATTGCCGGCACGGTTGACGTGGAAGCAGTATCCGAAGCCCTGAAAAACGAACCCGGCGTCGTCTTTTCCACCAACTATCAGTATATGTGCTCGCAGGCTGGTCAGAACATGATCATCGATGCTGTAAAGGAACATAACCTTACAGGTATCGTGGTGTGTTCTTGCTCTCCGCGTATGCACGAAGCCACCTTCCGCAAAACTGCGGCGGCGGCAGGCCTCAACCCTTATATGGTTGAAATTGCAAACATCCGTGAGCAGTGCTCTTGGGTACATAAAGACATGATGACCGGCACAGAGAAAGCGATCATTCTCGGTAAAGCGGCTGTTGCAAAGGTGAACCTCAATGCACCGCTGATTCCCGGTGAATCCCCCGTAACCAAACGTGCGTTGGTCATCGCCGGCGGTATCGCAGGTATTCAGACCGCTCTGGATATTGCGGATGCGGGTTTTGAAGTCGACATCGTCGAAAAGAAACCCACCATCGGCGGTAAAATGGCGCAGTTGGATAAAACCTTCCCGACGCTTGACTGTGCGGCGTGTATCTTGACTCCCAAAATGGTGGATGTGGCTCAGAACGAGAAAATCCGCATCTTCTCCTACAGCGAAGTAACCGAAGTCGGCGGCTTTGTCGGCAACTTTGATGTTACCATCAAAAAGAATGCTCGCTTTGTCAAAGAAGATATCTGTACAGGTTGCGGCGCTTGCGTTGAAAAGTGTCCGATGAAGAAAATTCCCAACGAGTTCAACTTGGGCATGGACAACCGTACCGCTATTTACATTCCGTTTGCACAGGCTGTGCCGAAGGTTGCGACCATCGACCCCAACGCGTGCAATATGCTCAAAAACGGCAAATGCGGTCTTTGCGCAAGAGTGTGTGCGGCAGGTGCGATCGATTACACCCAGAAAGATGAATACATCACCGAGAAATACGGTGCGATCGTTGTGGCGACCGGTTTCAATCCCATCAGCATGGATAAGTTTGACGAGTTCGCATACAACCAGTCCAAAGACGTTATCACTTCTTTGGAATTTGAGCGCCTGACCAATGCGGCAGGTCCTTCCGCAGGTAAACTGCTGCGTCCTTCCGACGGCAAGCATCCGCACACCATCGTGTTTGTGCAGTGTGTCGGCTCTCGTTGTGAGGCGTGCGCTGAAAAGGGTAAAGAGTACTGCTCCAAGATTTGCTGTATGTATACTGCAAAACACGCGATGCTCACCCGCGACAAATATCCGGACACCGAAGTGTATGTATTCTACATCGATGTACGTACCCCCGGTAAGAACTTTGATGAGTTCTATCGCCGCGCGGTAGAAGAGTACGGTGTGAAATACATTAAAGGTATGGTCGGTAAGGTAACCCCCGAAGGCGACAAACTGAAGGTGCAGGCGTCCGATCTCATCGCCAACAAGCAGTTGCACATCGATGCAGATTTGGTTGTGTTGGCGGCGGCGATCGAACCCGATAAATCCGCAAGACCTTTGGCGACGATGTTGACTGCCAGCATGGATACCAACGACTTCTTCACCGAAGCGCATCCGAAACTGCGTCCCGTTGAAAGCCCCACCGCAGGCGTGTTCTTGTCCGGTGCTTGCCAGGGTCCCAAAGATATCCCCGAAACCGTTTCTCAGGCAGGTGCCGCGGCTTCTAAAGTCATCGGCTTGCTCGCGAAAGACAAGCTGACCGGTAACCCCTGTGTTGCACATTCCAATGAACTGATGTGCAACGGTTGTTCTTCCTGCTTTAACGTGTGCCCCTATGGTGCTATCAGCTACGAGGATAAAGAATTCCGTATGCCTGACAGAACCACCAAGGTCAGAAGAGTGGCATCGGTCAATCCTGCTGTTTGCCAGGGCTGCGGTGCTTGTACCGTTACTTGTCCGTCGGGTGCTATGGACCTGAAGGGCTTTGCAAACTTACAAATTATGGCGGAGGTTGATGCAATATGCAAGTAAATGAATATAAGCCTTTAATCGTTGCATTTTGCTGCAACTGGTGCTCGTATGCAGGTGCTGGCCTTGCGGGTAATAACCGCTTGGCGTATCCTGCGGATGTAAAGATTATCCGCGTGCCTTGTTCTTGTCGCGTAAACCCGATGTTCATCCTGCGCGCGTTCCAGCGTGGCGCAGACGGTGTCATCATCTGCGGTTGCCACCCCGGCGACTGCCACTACACTTCGGGCAACTACTACACCCGTCGTCGTATGGCTGCGCTGTTCTCTATGCTTGATTTCTTGGGCATTGAGAAAGAGCGCACCCGTGTGGAATGGGTTTCCGCCGCTGAAGGCGCAAAATTTGCCGCGACCATGAACGACTTTGCGCAGACGGTCGCCGCACTTGGAGAAAACAAGAGATTGGAGGACTTGAGATGCAAAAAATAACCCGTGAACAACTGATTGCCAAAGCATCGGAACTCCTTTCTAACGGTACTGTCAGCGCAGTTCTCGGTTGGGCAAAAGGTGAGTTCGATTATGACGTAACACCTGCTGTGTTCAACTCGGTTGAAGAACTGAATGACGGTTTCGTGTTTAACGATTTCTGCGGTGCGAACTTCTCTAAATATCTGGTTGCCAAAACGCAGAAAATCGAAGGCAAAATTCTTGTGTTCCTCAAATCCTGTGATACATACAGCTTTAACCAGCTTCTCACCGAGCATCGTTTTGATCGTGAGAAAGTATATGCTGTGGGTATCCCGTGTGAGGGTATGGCGGACATTGCCAAAGTGAAAGCGATTGCAGGCGACGGCATTGCGTCCATTGCCGCTGACGGCGATAAACTGGTTGTGTCCACCTTGTATGAAGATGCTCCCGTTGCGATCGAAACCAAACAGGTTTTGGCGGAACGCTGTGTCAACTGTAAGAGTAAAAAACACGTGGCGTATGACGAACTGATGGGCGAGGAAGGCGATGTGATCGATTCCGCTCGTTTTGACGAGGTTGCCCGTCTGGAAGCGATGACGGCTGACGAGCGCTTTGCGTTCTGGCAGAACGAACTGTCCCGTTGCATCCGTTGTAACGCGTGCCGTGATGCTTGCCCTGCTTGCACCTGTGAGAAATGTGTGTTTGACAACCCGAACTCGGGTGTTGAAAACAAATCTCCCGCGAACAGCTTTGAAGAAAAACTGTTCCACATCATCCGCGCATACCACGTGGCAGGTCGTTGCACCGACTGTGGCGAATGCTCTCGTGTGTGTCCGCAGAACATCCCGTTGCACCTGCTGAACCGTAAATTCATCAAAGATATGAACGAATTCTACGGCGAATATCAGGCTGGCGCCGAGGTTGGCTCTCGCGCACCGCTGGTGAATTACACCACCGACGACTTGGAACCCGGTGAAGTGTTTGATAGGGGGGATAACAATGCGTAAATGTGCTCTTGATAAACTCAACCTCGTGTTTGCGGAGATCGCCAAAAACGCAGCGTTGTATCTTCCTGTTGATCAGACTGACGGTAGCGCCGCTTATAAGAAATGGGAAGAGGGCACTGTGTGGAGCAATGCGCTCAACACGGTGAGAAGCCCCAAAGACTTCTTCTTTCCGCAGACCGAAGATCTGATGAAGTTCAAAACCGCAGGCAAAAACATCGAGATCGAAGATGTCCGCACCGAAGCGGAAGATTTCGTGGTGTTCGGTGTGCGTGCTTGCGATGTGAAGAGCTTTGATATTCTCGATCGTGTCTTCCTGACCGAACCGAGAGACAGCTTTTATGCTTCCAGAAGAGAACATGGCGTGATCGTGTCCTTGGCTTGCACCAGACCGGTGGAAACCTGCTTCTGCAAAACCTTCGGCATCGATCCTGCAACGCCTGCGGGTGATATTTCCGCTTGGAAAACCGAAACGGAAATATTCTTTGAAGCCAACACCGAAAAAGGTGCGGCACTGCTCGAAAAACTGTCCGCTCTGACCGAAGAATGCGACGACGCGGCGGTTGTCGAACAGAAAGCGAAGATTGGTGCGGTGATGGATAAATTGCCGCTCAAAGATCTTTCCACCGATGCCTTTGGCGGCGGCAAAACCAACGAACTGTTCAATTCTCCCGAATGGGACGAATTGTCCTCTACTTGTCTTGGTTGCGGCACTTGTACTTTTGTGTGCCCGACCTGCCAGTGCTATGACATCAAGGACTTCAACACCGGCAACGCCGTTGTGCGTTTCAGATGTTGGGACTCTTGTATGTATTCCGAGTTTACCAAAATGGCGCACGGTAACAACCGCCTGACCCAAAAAGAACGTTTCCGTCAGAGATTTATGCACAAATTGGTGTATTATCCCGAGAATAACGACGGCCTGTTCAGTTGTGTGGGTTGCGGTCGCTGCCTCGCAAAGTGCCCCATTTCGATGAATATCGTGAAAGTCATGAAAAAGATTGGAGGAAACAAAGGTGAATAATGTGAACGATACTTTGATTCCGAAGATCGGTGTCATTACGGACGTGCGCATCGATACCCCCGACATCAAAACCTTCCGCGTGGTAACGCCGGACGGTAAAAAAGCGTTTGACCATATGCCCGGCCAGTGCGCGATGCTGTCGGTGCCCGGAGTGGGTGAGGCGATGTTCTCTATCACTTCTTCTCCCACAAACGAAGAGTATATGGAGTTCTCTATTAAAAAGTGCGGCTGTGTAACCGAATGGTTGCATCAGGCGGAAGTTGGTCAGCAGATCACCATTCGCGGTCCTTACGGTAAACCGTTCCCTGTGGACGACGTGTTCGCAGGCAAAGACCTCCTGTTTATCGCAGGCGGTGTTGGTTTGGCACCGTTGCGCTCGGTCATTAACTACTGCCGTCACTATCGTGATCGCTACGGTAAGATCGATATCGTGTACGGTTCGCGCAGCAAAGACGATCTGCTGGATTATCAGGAGATCATCGAAGAATGGTCGAACGACGATGGTGTCGATGTACACCTGACCATCGACAATCCGCAGGAGGGTTGGGACGGTCATGTCGGTTTCGTTCCCAATTACGTGAAAGAACTCGGCTTTGATACCAACAAAGTGGCCGTGCTTTGCGGCCCGCCCATCATGATCAAGTTTACACTGGACGGCCTTTGCGGCATTGGCTTTGATAAGACCAATGTGTACACCACCCTCGAACTTCGTATGAAGTGCGGTGTCGGCAAATGCGGCAGATGTAATGTGGGCGCAAAATATGTTTGCAAAGACGGTCCGGTCTTCCGTTGTGATGAACTGGAAGAACTCCCCGACGAGTATTAAGGAGATATGAGTATGGAAAATATGGTGAATATTTACCTGTATGGTAAAAAGTATGAGGTTCCTTCCAGCCTCACGATTATGAATGCTATGGAATATGCCGGCTACCAGCTGGTTCGTGGCGTTGGATGCCGTTGCGGTTTCTGTGGCGCTTGCGCGACCATTTACCGCATCAAAGGACAGCAGGAGCTGAAAACCTGCCTGGCTTGTCAGACAAAGGTCGAGGACAATATGTATATTGCCACCCTTCCGTTCTTCCCGTTGGTGAAAAAGCCGTATGAGCTGGAGAACGTGAAACCGACCGAAATGATCATGATGCAGCTGTATCCCGAAATTTACGCTTGCATCGGCTGTAACGCTTGTACCAAAGCGTGCACGCAGGAACTGAACGTTATGCAGTACATTGCATACGCACAGCGCGGCGACTTTGAAAAGTGCGCAGAAGAGTCTTTCGACTGCGTCATGTGCGGCGTTTGTTCTTCTCGTTGCCCTGCCGGTATTTCTCATCCGCAGGTAGCCTTGTTGGCGAGACGTTTGAACGGCAAATATCTTGCGCCTGAGACCCAACATTTGTTGGAGCGCGTGGCGGAGATTGAAAACGGTGGTTGCGAAGCGGATCTTCAGGACATTATGAAGAAAACCGCCGAGGAACTCAAAGAAATGTACAACAACCGCGATTTTGAGAAATAAGGAGGTGCGACGAGTATGTATACAAAGGAACAGTTAGAATCCATTAAGAAGGTAGAAGCGACCCGTGAGGAACGCTTGAAACAGGTTCTCGCCGGCAATCATCCCAGACGTATGACCGCCGAGGAAAAAGATCAGGTTTTGCTCGAAAACCACCCCGATCATATCCAATCGCAGTTTGCTGAATTGAAAATCGGTCCCAACAAGGGCGAAAAAGTGCCGCTGGAACTGGCGGTAACGTTGCAGGCAAATCCTCGTATCGATCCCAAAGCCATTGACCTCACCAAAATCGATTATGACGTCGATGTTCTGGTCATCGGTGGTGGCGGTGCAGGTTCTGCGGCTGCTATTATGGCGCACGAAAACGGCGCTGACGTTATGGTTGTTACCAAACTTCGCCACGGCGATGCCAACACCATGATGGCAGAAGGCGGTATTCAGGCGGCGGATAAGCCCAATGACAGCCCCGCACAGCACTATCTGGACGTAATGGGCGGCGGCCACTTCAAGAACGTACCCGAACTGGTTTACAAGCTGGTAAACGACGCACCTGTTTGCATCAAATGGCTCAATGATCTCGGTGTTATGTTCGATAAAGAGGCTGACGGCACCATGGTTACCACCCACGGCGGCGGTACTTCCAGAAAGCGTATGCACGCGTGCAAGGACTATTCCGGTGCTGAAATCATGCGCGTTTTGCGTGATGAGGTGCAGAACCGTCAGATTCCCGTTGTGGACTTCACTTCCGCTATCGAAATCATCAAGGACGAAAACGGCAAAGCTGCCGGTGCAGTTCTGATGAATATGGAAACCAAAGAAATTTTGATCGCTCGTGCAAAAACCGTCATCATCGCCACCGGCGGTGCAGGTCGTATGCACTATCAGGGTTTCCCGACCTCCAACCATTACGGTGCTACTGCGGACGGTCTGGTATTGGCGTACAGAGCAGGTGCTCCCTTGCTGTATGCGTACACCCTGCAGTATCATCCCACCGGCGCTGCATATCCTTCGCAGATCTTCGGTGCGCTCGTTACCGAGAAGGTGCGTTCTATCGGCGCACAGCTCATCAATGCTGACGGTGAAGCTTTTATGTATCCGCTGGAAACCCGCGACGTTTGCGCTTCTTCTGTTATCAGAGAATGCCGCCGCGGCAACGGCGTGGACACCTTTAACGGCGGTCAGGGCATCTGGCTTGACTCTCCGATGATCGATATGATTCACGGCGAAGGCACCATCGAGAAGAGAATCCCTGCTATGATGCGTATGTACCTGAAATACGGTATCGATATGCGCAAACAGCCCATTCTCATTTATCCCACTCTGCACTATCAGAACGGCGGCATCAAGATTGCCGACAACGGTATGTCCGATGTTGAAAATCTGTTTGTTGCAGGTGAGGCTGCCGGCGGTATCCACGGCGAATACCGCTTGATGGGCAACTCTTTGCTGGACATCATTGTGTTTGGTCGTAACGCAGGTGTCAACGCTGCTGCGGCTGCGAAAAACATCACTGCAAGCGATAAATTGAATTTGGATCACGTTGAAAGCTTTAAGAAAGAAATGGCGGATGCCGGTATCGTTACCGATGTCGTTTCTCCCAAATTGCTTCCGAACTATACCACTCAGAAAGATTTTTAAGGAGGCAGTTTCATGAAGTTTTTTGAAGGTGTTATTTCAATCAGTAACATTTACACGTTGCTGTTTGTCGTGTTTGGTGTTCTGCTCGTGGGCTATGCCCTGGGCAGAATCACCATCAAAGGCGTTTCCTTGGGCGATGCAGGCGTGTTTATCATCGCTTTGCTGGTAGGCGCACTGTTCTTTGGTATGAACGAAGCAGAACAACTTGTGTTCGATTTCTCTGCAAAACCCTATGACTTTTCAAGCGGTCTTTCGATTGTCGAAGCGTTGGGTCTTGTCTTGTTCGTAACCTCGGTCGGTTATATTGCAGGTCCTAAGTTCTTTGGTAACTTCAAGAAGAATTTCAAATCCTACGTATTGTTGGGTTTGGTCATTATTCTTGCAGGTGGTTTGGCGGCTGTCGGCTGCATCTATGCCGGTGAGATCTTCGGTTACGGTAGTTCGATTACCGAACAGGACGGCTTTGTGGCGATGATCGTCGGTCTTCTGTCCGGCTCTTTGACCTCCACACCTGCTTTCTCTGCGGCGAAAGCAACAGTTGCGGAAGAGTTTACCGGCTTGGTATCGGTTGGACATGGTATTTCTTACATTTTCGGTGTTGTGGGCGTGGTGCTGTTTGTACAGCTGATTCCCAAACTCAGCAAAGCGAATATGGAAGAAGAACGTGCGAAGCTGGTCATCAAATCGGAAACCGAAGAGCAGAAAAAAGTATTCAAATTGTTCGAATTGGACCATATGGGCGTTGCAGGTTTCTCCTTAGCGGCCATTTTGGGCGTACTGATCGGTAACGTGAAGATTCCGTTGAGTTCTGCAGGTCTTAGCGGCACTTGCTTCTCCTTGACCGCTACCGGTGGCTGCTTGCTGATGAGCTTGATTCTCGGCCATTTCGGCAGAATCGGCAAGGTGAGCATTATGCCTGCACAGAGCACGTTGAAACTGTTCCGCGAACTGGGTCTGGTCCTGTTCCTCGTTGGCGCAGGCATTCCCGGCGGTGCAGAGTTCGTGGCGAACTTCGACCCGATGTATTTCGTGTACGGTATCGTGATGAC
>JAZRQN010000053.1:0-7475 GCA_045649855.1 Acutalibacteraceae bacterium
GCGAAGAAAAAAAAAGCGGTGTGCCTTACGGCACCCCGCTTGTTTATGTGAACATTAAATACGGATTGTATATTTTGCTGATAAAAATCCGGTTTGTTTTGATGGAGTGGGGGTGTAGGGGAGGTATCCCCTGTCAGGGGGAATGTCTGTAGGACAAGGGGGTGGCTGCTCTGCCAAGGGGTTCGCCTCCCGTCAAATTCGCACAAAACTCGCAGGATGACAACCTCAATCAACGCGCGTGATTGAACAATGCAGCCGCCAGGTGGCAGTGTTGCCGATATACGTGCCGTGGGTTTCGATTACGGTGATTTCTGTTTCGGTGCTTGCGTGAGCATCGGGTTCAAGTATTACCGTGGCGTTTCCAACGTCCGGGAAAGCATCCTGTTCGATCACCTCACCGTATAGCACGATGTCGGTGTTCGGCGACAGGGTTACAAGATCACCGCTTTGTATCGGATGTCCATTGTGCATAACCGAGGTTTGCCAATCGTCGCCGACACTGTCGTTGGACAGTAAGGTGAAAGAGTATTCTATTTGATAGGTATATTGGGTAATGGTTGAAACAACCTCTTTATATTGGTTTGTGCAGCTAACCGAAACAAGCAAAAACATCGTCGCAAGGAAAACGTGTACAAGTTTTTTCATAAGCTCACCCTTTGTGTAGTTTTATTTATCGTTAAAATTATACGACAAAAAATATTAAATTGCAACGATTTACCGAAGTATAATTTACGAAGAATAAAAGTGGGGGGGCGAGCGAATGAAAGATATTCTCAACGTAATAACAGTGTATCGTGAACAACGAGGTTGGAGCGAATATCAGCTCGCAGAACATTCCGGTTTGCCTCAATCTACCATTTCATCATGGTATCGCAAAAATATGGTTCCGACTATTCCTTCTTTGGAAAAGATTTGTAGCGCTTTCGGGATAACGGTATCGCAGTTGTTCGCAGAGGGGGATGAACTCGTTTCTTTGACCTCGTCGCAAAAAGCGCTTTTAGAACGTTGGGCAAGACTGAGTGAGGAGAAACAGGCGGTTGTTTTTCAGTTGATTGATACTATGTGACTACAACAAGGTGAGCGACTTGAAAATCAGAAAGTTGGCGTTGGGGAACAAAAATATGATCGGTGCACGTGTAGCCAAAGCATTCAAACCCGAACCAGCCTCAAAGGGCGATTTTTCGGTAGCTTTCGGCTCATTGTCGCACCTAGGCGACAGCCTTATGTGCTCCGCTTCACCAAAATCTCCTCAAAAAATCGCACCTTTTAGGTCGCAGAATTTTGTGATTAACGGATTTTTTGGTGAGCAAGGCAAAAACGCAGTGAATACTGTATGTATTCACGAGTATTTTAACGATGCTTCAGCGGAAAATCCGTATCATAAAATCTGATTCGGGTTTGAATGCTTTGGCTAACCGAAGCACGCAAGAACCGAAAAATGAAACAGGTTGAGTTGCTTGCCAAGTTGCAAGTAGCAGGGATAGATATGAGTACTCCGGCATTATCGTTGCTGGAGGGACAAAAACGGCCGGTTTCGGATGTTGAGTTAAACGCATTGGCGGATATTTTAAATGTCTCGGTAGATTGGTTGCTCGGCAGAGAAGATTGAGATGGATATGGGGGCAACATCATTTCCACGGGCATACACACAAAACAAAAAACGATGCGAAGTTTTTTTCGCATCGTTTTTTTGTTTGCCATTATCCCATAAACGTGTCGTTATTCCAAGTGCCCGAACGAATTGTGCCGCTCTTCCAGGTCATGGTGCCAAAGCCGTGCTTTTTGCCGTTTTGCCAACTGCCGACGTATTTATCACCGTTTGCCCAGGTGTACGTGCCTGTGCCGTGCCGCAGATCGTTTTTAAATGCGCCCGTATACTTGTCGCCGTTTTTCCAGGTCATGGTGCCAAAGCCTTGCTTGACATCGTCCACCCAGTCGCCGACGTAGACGGTGCCGTCGGTCCAGGTGAATGTGCCGCGGCCGTTTCGCTTGCCGTCCACGTACGCACCGACGTACGTATTGCCGTTTGTAAAGGTCATCGTACCCGTTCCCGTGCGCTTGCCGTTTTGCCAATCGCCCTCGTACACGGTGCCGTCAGCCCAGGTGAACGTGCCTTCGCCGACGCGCTGGCTGTCTACCCAATATCCAACGTATGTATCACCGTTCGCCCAGGTGTACGTGCCGTAACCCGATCGCGAACCGTTTATCCATTCGCCGCTGTAATTGTCGCCGTTTGCCCAGGTGTAAGAACCCGTGCCGTGGAACACACCCTCCACCATATCACCGGTATAAGTACCATCAGCATCTTTGTGATCGGTAACGTATCCCGTATAGGTTTCCTTTGCGTGTTCCTCTTTCAGTTGTTCGGCGGTGATGTCCACCGTCTTTTCTAAAAACTTGATGGCATCTTTGGAGGGTTCGTCCTCCCAACCGATGAGATAGGCGGTGAGCGAATCGACGACGGTGGAAGAAGAACTCATCATAATGCTGTCGGGGAACAGTTCGTCTGCGATTTTTTGCACTTCTTCGGGATAGTAGAAATCCTCTGCACCGAACAGATGCAAGAACTCGTGCGCAAACGCGTTGCCGTCGTTATACAAAATGACGTATTCGCCGTAATTGCCGCTGGACTGGGATGTAAACGAGCGCCCTGCGCGGTTAAGACAAATGATAACGGGCGCTTCGTCCACGTCCAACTCCTCTTCCAGTGTGTCGTTGAGCGACGGAATTTCGGGAAGATCCGCTTCTTCGAGTACCGCCTCGGTGAAAGGGGTGTTGTTATTCAGTTGCACAAGTTCGGACACCGAAACCGTTTCATAACTGAAAGAAACGTCAAGTTCCCGATCGTGTTCTTTGGCGGCGTCGGTCAAAAACTCGATCGCCTCATCATAGGATGCCTTTGCTGTTTTGATCGCTTCGTCATCCCAGCGACTGAGGATATCGTCAGCAAAGATAACGGTGATATGCACGTCCCCTTGCAGTTTATAACAACCGCCTGCCGCGCGGCTTTGCACGAACAGATTGTCGTACAACTCTTCGGGCAGGTCGTCAAACTGCTCTTTGGGGTCGGTTTTACCGCTTGTATCCAGACCAAGTTCATCGAAAAATCCGAAACGGTTGAGGATGAGCGCAACGGCAAGCAGCAATACGATCAGTGCGCCAATGCCGCCGCCTTTTTTGCTTTTGGTTTCCCGGGACATAAACTGTACCTCCGATGGTGAAAAACGGAGGGATCAAACGATCCCTCCGTTTGGATTATTTCAATACGGTTTTGGATGCCATACCGTTGTCGGTGAGGCAGATGTAGGTTTTGCCGGTCGCCACGGTGAGCGGCGTGCCGTCGGTTTCGGTAAAGGTGAGTTGATCGTTGGTGCGACTCCACTTGATGGAACGGCTCTTGCCGCCGGATACCAACACGCCTGTACCACTGCTCAACGTGAAGCTGATGTGATAACCCTTGTCGTACTGGTCTTCCACATACTTGCTGTCGTACATCACGATGACGTTGCTCACCTGAATAGAACCGCCGTCGATGGTCTTATGTACGTCGGAAGAGAGGGTGGAGCGGTGTTTGGTGTACAGACCCGTTGCCGCATCGTACTTGAACGCGACGTTCCAACTGCCCGAAATGGCGACCTGCACCTGATTGCCAAGACCCGTACCCTCTTTGGTGCCAAACGCATAGGGGGATTTGGTGGAGGTGGTGGTGCGGTATTTGCGGCTGCTCACCGCATCTTTGATTTTGGAGAGGGTGAACACCTTGCCGTGCTCGGAGTAACCGCCGTTGGCGTTGAACAGTTGCTGGTTTTTCACGGTGAGGCTGTCCAGATCGTTGACACCCAGCGAGGGGATGAGTTTCTTCGCCTGCGTACTGCCGCCGACGTGGCAGTAGATGACGTCCATCGCTTTTGCGAGTTTCACGAAATGGGTGCGCGCGGAGCGGACGGGACCAACTTCGGCAGGCACTTTATCGATACTGCCGAACACCGCCATGATGCGGCCGATGCCGCCCTCGGTTTCTGCTTCGACATACAGATCCGCGTGTTCGATGCCTTTTTGCATAAAGGGGCTCTTGGTATATCCATAGTTACCGATCATAAACGCGACCGGACGATTGTTGTTGTTCTCGAGGTTTTGTTCACCTGTCAACAGGTTTTGAAACCGCACGGGTGCTGCGGTGGTTGCCGCGGTGGTCGCCGCAGTGGTTGCCGCGGTGGTCGCAACCGTAGTGGTTGTTGCGGTGGTGTCGCCGCCCTTGTTACCGCAAGCGGTGAGGGTGAACAGCATACTGATCGCCAACAGGATCGATACGATGCGTTTGGATGTGGATTTCAAGGAAATTCCCCTCTCTGTGTCGAATATATAGGGTTTTTGTCCCCATTAAACACATTATATAGGAAAATTCCCTTGTATGCAAGCCCTATTATGCGAAAAAAACGAGAAGCGGAAATCATTTCCACTTCTCGGCAAGTATCGTAAGAGCACGCAACAGATGCAAAGACATTCTGGCAGGTGCAGGCAGCAGGGGAACGGCGGTGTGCGATTCGCGCGGTGTGGTGATCACCGTTTGATTGCCGTTTACGTCGTTTAAAATGAGTTGACCGTTTTCCAGACGGTACGAACCGCTGCTCACGTCCCCCGTCATCATACGGCGCGAGCGGTATCCCACCGTATACAATCCTATCGCCAGTCCCAACACGCACAGCGTGATGCAAAACGCGCTCATAAATACGCCAAAGCGTTTCATACCATCCCTCATTTTGTCAGTAGTTTTGCTATTGTTTTTCCCAAAAGTTCGCCTGAATATACAGCCTCCTCCACCGTGTTGACGTCGCTGCCCACCTCCACCAGAATACTGCCGTGGGACAGATGCTGGTTATACCGTGAGGAAACCAGCGACAGAGGGCGCATCAGATCGGGGTAATCCGCTTGCAACGCCTTTTGCAGTTGCAGACCGAACGAGAGATTGTATTGCCAATCTTTGTGAGGCATCGCAGAGGTGTCGCTAACACCCGTGATGAGCATCAGTTGCGCCGCGCTTTTGCCGCTGACGGTGGCGGTGGGTTTCACGTGGGTGGTGTCGTTTGGCATAATGGCATCGCGGTGAACGTCCAGCACCACCTTGATAGAGGGATATTGTTGCAGAATGTTTTTGACCGTCTGTTCACTGCGCGTGTATGCGCCGGTGTACTGCGGATTGTCGTGAATGGTGGTGTCGTGAATGACCGCAACCCCTGCCGCCTCGAGCGATTTCGCGATTGCCGCACCTGCCGCGCAGATGTTGCGGCTGTGATCTTTACTGCGCGCAACGTCCGCAGGGTTGTAGTAATCGGCGGTGTAGGTGAGAAACCCTTCGGTGGTGTGGGTGTGCATAATGAGCACTTGCGGTTCTTTGACGTTTGTTTGCAGGGTGGGGAGCGCTTTGCGTGTCAGTTCTGTTTGAAAATCAAAGGTTTTGCCGGAGGAGTTGCGGATGGCGACACCGGGAATGGTGTCAGAGCCGCGCATATTCTGTACCGATATGACACCTGCGTTTGCCGCTTTTTTCGGTGCTGAAACGGTGGCAGAGGCAGGCACTGCCACGGTGGTGCGAGCGGTGGTGGTACGCACGGTGGTAAAGGCGGCGGTGGTGGACAAGGGAGTGAGCGGTGTTACCTGCGCCATAGCGTTTTCCATTTGATTGGCGAGCAACACGGCGCTGTCCGCAGGCTGTGCCATTCCCACTGCCATCATGGCGAGTTTACTGCCAAGCGTTCCCCAATCGCCGAACGGTTCTTGTCCGATACACAGTATGCAAAGCGCCAAACCGACCGAAACGGCGGCGCGTTTTTTGAAAATTCGTTTGTTCATCCTATCACCCGTACAGTATATGTACAGGTTTTAGTTGCAATTCCTGAAAAATTTTTATATACTGTTCATATTGAAAGGACGGGATACCATGCAAAAGGAAACCATCGCGGCGTTGTCCACCCCTGCGGCATCTGCAGGACTGGGCGTAATTCGTGTTTCGGGCGATTTCGCGATTGCCATCGCGGCGCGCATCTTCAGAGGGCGCGATCTTACCAAACTGAATGGGTATGAAGCGGCGTTCGGGCACGTGTTTGACGCGGACGGCGACATTGACGAGTGCGTGGCACTGGTATTTCGTGCGCCGCACAGTTATACGGGCGACGATACGGTGGAACTGTCCTGCCACGGCGGTATCTATCTGCTCAAGCGCGTACTCCGTGCGTTGTATGCACAAGGCGCGCGCCCTGCGCAAGCAGGCGAGTTTACCCGTCGTGCGTTTTTGAACGGCAAGTTGGATCTGACGGGTGCGGAAGCGGTGATGGATCTCATCGCGGCGGACGGTAAGTTGGCGGCGCGTACCGCACTTGCCGCCAAAAGCGGTGCGACCTTCCGCAAACTCACCGAAGTGAAAGAAAAATTGCTCGGTGTGGCGGCGCAGTATTCCGCATACATCGATTATCCCGATGACGATATCCCCGATTTGTCCAACGAGGCGCTGGAGGATACGCTTTGCACGTGTATTCGTGTGCTCACCGATATGCTCACCCATTTTGATGCAGGCAAGGTGCTGCGCGAGGGTGTGGACACCGCCATTGTCGGCAGTCCCAACGTGGGAAAATCCACCCTGATGAACCTGCTGGCAGGATGCGAGCGCAGTATCGTTACCCCCATTGCCGGTACGACCCGTGATATCGTGGAAGAAACGGTCAAACTCGGGGAAGTAACCCTGCGGCTGTCGGATACCGCAGGTATTCGCGATACGGGGGATACGGTGGAAGCGATCGGCGTGCAAAAAGCGAAAGAACGTCTGCAGGATGCGGCGCTCATTCTGGCGGTGTTTGACGGCAGTGAACAACTGACCGATGCGGATCGCGCGTTGATACAAGCGGTCGGCGACACCTCCGCCATTGCCATTATCAACAAGACCGATCTGGCACAAGTGATAGAGCGTGAAGAGATAAAAGCGGCGTTTTCGTACGTCGTTGACCTGTCCGCCAAGGACGGCGAGGGGTTGCAACCGCTCATACAAGCGGTGGAAGAGTTGACGGGCGTTGCCCGTTTGCAGGCGGATACGTTACTGCTTGCCAACGAACGGCAACGGGACAAAGCACAAACCGCGTTGGTCGCACTGCGCGAAGCGGCGGATGCGCTGTGCGCAGGGATGCCGTTGGATGCGGTGTCGGTGTGCGTGGACAGCGCGGTGTCGGCGATTTTGTCGCTGACGGGTGAACGCACCACCGAAGCGGTGGTGGACGAAGTATTCTCCCGTTTCTGCGTGGGAAAATAAAAGACCGCCATACGGTGGGTGCGGATAAAGATAAAAACAGAGGAGATGCACAAGTTTGTGCATCTCCTCTAATGTTTTGTAGACATTATTGTCGGCTCCCTCAATGAGGGAGCTCCGCCGTAGGCGGTGAGGGAGTTGATTGGGAACACTCCCTCCGTCTTTTGCCTACGGCAAAATC
>JAZRQN010000054.1:0-4948 GCA_045649855.1 Acutalibacteraceae bacterium
CATCCACCACCGAACAGTTGATGATGAACGCATCCTGACCGTCGTCGGTAACATACGGTTTGGGAACATCCAATTTGATGGCGCGCGGTTTGCCGACGGTGCGTTGCACGTCTTTGGCGACACATTTACCGTTTTTGTATGCTTTTGCTTCGATGCACCCTTTTTGGAACGGCACTTCCCACATCGGCCGGTCGCACACATCGGCGACCTGTTTGCCAAGTGAAACGCCGTTCACGAACAATTCCGCTTCATCGCAGTTGGTGATAGCGACCACACGGATGATATCGCCCTCTTTCCAATTCCAGTGGGGCATCAGATGTACCATCGGTTTGGTTGTAAAGCAGGCTTTGTTATAATAAAACGACTCTTTCGGGAAACCACAGGTATCCATAATGCCGAACTGGGAGGAAACCGACGGCCATTTAAACGGGGTCGGCTCGCCGCGGTAATCGAATCCGGTCCAGATAAAGATGCCGGGGAAGTAGTCGTGTTTACGGACGAAATCCCAGGTTTCTTTGATACTCTGTCCCCACGGCACAACCTCTTCGCCGTCATACTGCGAGAGTACCTGTGCGACTTCGTGATCGGAAGCATAGCAACCGCGCGTGGTAACGGCACTGTTGTTTTCCGAACCGAGAACGGGACGGTTGGGGTGATTGGCGTGGATACTTTCGATATTGTTGATCGAATAATTCACACCGATAACGTCCATATATTCACCGGAACCTTCATGGCTGATGGTGGGCGCGTTGATCGCACCGGTGATGAGGCGGCTGTCATCCAGTTGTTCCACCACTTTCCGCATATGACGGAAGATGCGCGCACCTTCCTCGATATCCTGCAACGGTTCTTCATTAAACAGCGACCAGAACAGGATAGACGGGTGATTGCAATCGCGTTTGACCATAACGCGCAGAAATTCCAACACTTCTTCGCGGCTTTCAAAGCGGCGGTTTTCATCCATTACGATGAGGCCGAGTTCATCACACGCGTCCAGAATTTCTTTGGCAGGGAGATTGTGCGCACAGCGATAGGCGTTAGATCCCAAATCTTTCAATCGTTGCACACGGTAATATTGCACCGCATCCGGCACGGCAACACCCACGCCTGCGTGGTCCTGGTGATTGCAAGTGCCTTTGATTTTCAGCGGACGGTCATTGAGAAAAAAGCCTTTATCCGCATCCATATAAAAGGTTCTGAAGCCGATGCGGATGGTGTCTTCATCCATCACTTCACCGTTTTTCAGCACTTCGATATGCAGATTATACAGTTTGGGATTGTCTACGTCCCAGCGGATAGGACGGGACACGGAGAGCTTTTGTTTTGCATCCGCTTCAGTCAATCCGGCGACGTTGACAAGCGGCGATATGCTGCTCACCAGTTCAACATCATCGTCAAACAAGGTGGCGCGCACAGCGGCGGCATCATCGGTATAATCACGGTTGGACAACGTGGTGGAAATTTCCACGTTCCAACTGTTTTTCGTCCCCTTTTTCAAAACGGGCTTGGCAAAGATGCCGTTGTGCGCGATGTGCAGTTTATCGGTGGCATACAATTTGACGTGGCGATAAATGCCTGAGCCTTCATACCACCAACCCTCCGGCTCGAAGCCGTTGATGTACACAGCCAGCACGTTCGGTCTGCCGTCAAAGTAGGCACGGTCGGTGATATCAAAGACGGTTTCGGTGTAGGCGCTGTGGGCACGTGCCATCAGCGAACCGTTGAAATAAAAGGTGGCGGCGGTAGCAGTCCCCTCAAAACACAGGGTGAGCGCTTTGTCTTTCAGACTTTCGTCCAATTTGAAGGATTTGCGATACCACGCATTGTCTCGTTTTCGATAGCCGTTCGAATGGAGATGTTCGGGTCCCATTTCGCTTTCCGCAATATAGTCGTGCGGCAGATCGACAAGACGCCAATCGGCATCCGCAAACTCTTTTGCGGCGCCGCTGCCGGCAGCACCCGATTTGCAACTCTGGTAGGAGTCGGCGTGCGTAGTACCTACTTGGATATCCAGATCACCACGATGAAAACGCCAACCGAAATCCATATTGAACACTTGTCTGCTCATCAAAATCACCCTTTTCAAAATAGTGGGCAGCTTGCATCCTCATTGTAGCAAAGGGGATTTTAAAAATCAATCATCCGTGCGGAAAAAGTTAAAAAACAGCGTATGCTACAAGGGTGGGGAGAGATGTTTGTGCAAGCGTACAATGTCGATAGTGACTTGTTTTTTTGCGGCATCTGATATATAATGAAAGGAGAGGTGATTGTGATGTATAAGTATGAAACCCATCTGCATACGTCTCCCGTCAGCCGTTGCGCCAGGGCGACCGTGCGTGAAACGCTGGAATTTTATAAGCAACAAGGCTATGCAGGCGTGTTTATCACCAATCATTTTATTGATGGCAACGTGAATATCACGACCCAAACGACCTATGCCGAGAAACTGGAGTTTTTCTTTTCGGATTACCATGAGGGTGTTCGCATCGGAAAGGAAATCGGATTGCCCGTGTTTTGCGGTTTGGAGTTGGCGTATAAAGGTACGGACTTTTTGGTGTACGGCGTGGATGAAACGTGGTTTTCGGAGCGCCCGGATTTCCTGTCTTTGCCCAAACGTGAACAGTTGACACATCTCGCTGAAGCAGGCGCGCTGATCATTCACGCGCATCCTTACAGAGAAGCGAACTACATTGACCATATCCGTCTGTTCCCTCGCAATGTGCACGGTGTGGAGACCTATAATGCCAACCGCACCGATTTTGAAAATCATATGGCGGAGATATATGCAAAAGAATACGAACTACTGACGTTTGCGGGATCGGACAACCACGTTGGTCCTGCACAGTTGAAGCTTGGCGGTTTACAGTTTGAAACGCCGATCACCGATGAACAGGATTTTATCCGTCGGGTGAAAAACGGCGAGCACGCGTTATTCCAAAAAGCATTATAAAATTGATAGTATAACAAGCAGAAAAGGAGGTGTGCGGAATGGATGCGACTTTATTGAGCGCATTGTCGGTGATTACCGCAGAAGAAAAAGCGTTGCTGACCGACGGCAAAATCGATTATACCGCTTACGGACAGGCGGCAGGACAACTGAAAGTGGATGCGAAACGCCTTTTGCAGAGCGGCAGATTGATGCAGGCAAGACCGCACACCCGTTTTGTGCATTTCCCTGCCCATACCCACAACTTTGTGGAAATGGTGTATATGTGCGCAGGGGAGACCACCCACGTGATCGACGGTACGCGCGTAACCTTGAAGCAGGGCGAACTGCTGTTGTTAGCGCCAAAAGCGGTGCAGGAAGTGTTGCCTGCAGGGGAGAAGGATATTGCGGTCAACTTCATCATTCTTCCTGCTTTTTTTGATCGGGCACTGGAAATGTTGGGCGCAGAACAAAATCGTGTGGTGGATTTTTTGGTGGGTTGTCTGTCCACCGAAACTCCTGCGGTGCGGTTTTTGCACTTTGATGTGGCGGACGTGTTACCGATTCAAAATTTGCTCGAAAACCTGATCTGGACGTTGTTGCATAACGATCTGAATCGTCGTCGCATCCGCGAAACGACCATGGGACTGCTCATGATGCAACTTGCCAATCACATGGACCGCTTGATCGGCGAGGGCAGTGATGCGACCCGTTTTTCCGCCGCGGTACTTCGATATGTGGACGAGCGGTATCGGGACGGTAATCTGCAGGAATTGGCAGATGAACTACACATGCATTGGAGTGCAGTGAGCAAACGCATCACGCGATACTTTGATTGTACGTTTAAAGATTTGTTGCAGGAAAAACGTTTGCAGAAAGCGGCAACACGTCTTGCAACCACCGATTTGTCGGTCGGGGATGTCATTTTATCGGTCGGTTACGAGAACACCAGCCACTTCCACCGTATTTTCCGACAGAAATACGGGGTATCTCCGCGCGAATATCGCGCCGCCAATCGTGTCGAATAAGGACGCAAAACCTACAAGGTTGCGTCCTTTTCTTTTTTTGCAAAATGCGCTAAAATGAGTTTGTAATTAAATATTTTACGGAGGTAACAGGTTATGGCATACAGTGAAGCAAAAGCAAAATATGCGGCTCTCGGTGTGGATACCGAAGCGGCGATTGCAAAACTGTCCGAAGTTTCTATCTCGATGCATTGTTGGCAGGGAGATGACGTGGGCGGTTTTGACAGCAAAGATGCGCTCTCGGGCGGCATTCAGGCGACCGGTAACTATCCCGGCAAGGCGACCACTCCCGACGAATTGATGGCGGATATGGATAAGGCGCTGTCTTTGATTCCCGGCAAACATCGCATCAATCTGCACGCGTGCTACGCTGTGTTTGAAGACGGCGAATGGGCAGACAGAGATGCGCTCGAACCCAAACATTTCGCAAAATGGGTGGCGTTTGCCAAAGAACGCGGTCTTGGCATTGACTTTAACCCCACCTTCTTCTCTCATCCCAAAGCGGCAGGTCTGACCTTGTCTTCCGCTGATGAGGATATCCGCAAATTCTGGATCCGTCATGCGCAGTGCTGCTTGAAGATCGCGGAATATTTCGCGGAAGAGCTCGGCACTTTCTGCGCATTCAACATCTGGATTCCCGACGGTCTGAAAGACGTGCCTGCCAACCGTATGGCACCTCGCGCTCGCCTGAAAGCATCTTTGGATAAAATTCTGGCGACTCCTTACAACAAAGAAAAAGTGCTGGTTACCTTGGAATCTAAGGTGTTCGGCATCGGCCTTGAGTCCTACACCGTCGGTTCTTCCGAGTTCTACATGAACTATGCGGCGAAAAACAACGTGATGAGCCTGTTGGATAACGGCCACTATCATCCCACTGAGATGGTGTCTGACAAGATTCCGTCCATGTTGCTGTTCAGCGTCAAGATCGCACTGCACGTTACTCGTCCCGTGCGTTGGGGCTCTGACCACGTGGTGCTGTTGGACGACGAAACCAAAG
>JAZRQN010000055.1:0-10422 GCA_045649855.1 Acutalibacteraceae bacterium
CCAGGGCGTGCAGGCGTACATCGATACGGTGCAGGAAGACACGCTTTCCACCTACCCGTTATCTATTGAACGCACCACCATGGATATGTCCGCGATGTTCAACGCGAACGACGAGGAGATGCAATGGAATCACGATAAGAACGCGGTATATTCCAACAGCAATATGACCTATATGCTCAACTCGATGATGCAGGGTGTGGTCAGAAATGATCTGGACGCTCTGCGCGAGCATCTGGAAAGCCCCGATGTCAATATTCAGCAGTACGTCAGTGATATCAAGTATTCGTACGGTCTGGACATCACGCTGTACAACACCACGGGAGAAACGCCCGTGAAAGTGGACGGCGTGGAGATTCTCGATCAGATGTATGAGGCGATGATGGGCATCACCTATACCGATATGATCAGCGGTATGGGAAGCATGGGTAACGTTGCAGGCTCCATGATGGGCGTCAACATTATGACCGAGATGCTGGACAATCAGGAGTTGCTGGACAGCCAGTATGAGTTGGTAGGCAACGGCAGATGGCCGAGCGCCTACAACGAAATGGTGCTGGTGGTCAACGAGAACAACGAGCTGATGGATATGGCGCTGTATGCGCTGGGTATCCGCGATCGGGACGAGATCCCCGAATTGATCGAATTGGTCAAAAAAGGCGAAGAAGTGCCCGTGGAAAAACTCACCTATTCGTATGACGAGATTTATGATATGTCCTTCCGACTGGTGATTCCTGCAAACCGTTATGTGGATACCAACGGCGACGGCATTTATGAAGATCTGGCAAAAGACGGTGATGTACAGGTCATCGAGGACGGCGTGGAAATGAAGATCTGCGGCATTGTCCGTCCGAAAGAGGGCGCCGTGGCGGCTTCTATCGGCGGTGTGATCGGCTATTCTTCCAAACTGTCTGAATACATTATCGACCAGACCGAAAACTCTGCGGTGGTTCAGGCACAGCGCGCGGATGAAACGGTGGACGTGTTTACCGGACAGAAATTTGCCGAACCGATCACCAAAGAGGAAGTCAAGCAATTTGCGATGAACGCAGACCCTGCGATGTTGGCTAACCTGCCCCCGGAATATGCGGCGATGTTTGGCAATCTGGTGTCCAATCCGGCGATGCTCGCCAATATGTCCTCTGCTGATCTGCAGACCTATTTTGCACCGTATCTGCGTCCGGGTCAGTCCACCGCGACCTATTCGGAAAACCTGGAAACGCTCGGTGTGGTAGACACGGAAAATCCTGCCGCGATCGCGATTTATCCGAAAGATTTTGCCGCAAAAGAGGAAATCGTCAGAATCATTGACGAGTTCAACGCCGACAGAGCGGAAGAGGATCAGATCGTGTACACCGATTATATCGGTCTGCTGATGTCTTCCGTTTCCACCATCATCAATGCGATTTCCTACATCCTGATTGCGTTTGTGGCGATCAGCTTGGTGGTGTCTTCCATTATGATTGGCATTATCACCTACATTTCGGTGCTTGAACGCACCAAAGAGATCGGTATTCTCCGCTCGATCGGTGCATCCAAGCGCGACGTATCCCGTGTGTTTAACGCAGAAACGTTGATCGTCGGTTTTGCGGCAGGCGCTATCGGCATCGGTTTGACGTTGCTGTTGTGTATTCCCATCAACATCATCGTGCGTGCGGCAACCGGCATCCCGACCATCGGCGCGTTCCTGCCGTGGCAAGCAGCTGTTATTCTGGTTGTCATCAGTATGTTGCTCACCTTGGTTGCAGGTTTGTTCCCTGCCAAAGTGGCGGCGAAAAAGGACCCTGCAGTGGCACTGCGCACTGAATAACACAAACAAAAAACCGCCTTTCTCAAGATGAGAAAGGCGGTTTTTCACTTTGCTGAGGGGTCGTCGGTCAATCCGATGAGATAATCCACGCTGGTTTTATAAAACACAGCAAGTTTCGCTGCCACTTCCAGCGGCAGGACACGTTCGCCACGCTCGTATTTGGAATATAACGATTGGTCGCACATTAGATAGTTTGCGACCTGCTGTTGTGTATAATCATGATCTTCGCGCAGATCGCGTATTCGCAACTTCATAGTCATCACCCACAACCACTATACAGCAGGACAATGTGTCCTATTGACAAATAGGACTATGTGTCCTATTATAAAGGCAAAGGGGTGTGAAAAATGGCGAATTATAAAAAAATGTACCTGCATTTATTGCGAGAGACAGAGAAAGCTATCGAGACTCTGACAGAAGCGCAAAAGAAGTGTGAAGAATTGTATATACAATCAGAAGAACAACCGATACAATTCCCGATTGCAGAAAAACCGCCTTTCTCAAGATGAGAAAGGCGGTTTTTCTTTCATATCTTTCTGTCCGGTTCTAATTCGGGGCGCAGTTCCTTGACCGTTTTGCCTTTAGGGAGACCTTGAGCGATCTCGGGGAACTCGTTGTCCGAATCAGCGGTCGGTTGGATATTGTACGTGCCGTATTTGTGTAACATATCAAAGGCATCCTCCGGCATACCGCCCACCGCCTGCACCGAAAATTCGGTATTATCGTATTCCTTTTTACCGCGGTTTTTCTCCTTGCTCATCCTATCACTCCTTGCTACTACTGTTTCCAAAAGTGATATCATTATACGTGTTCAAAGCGGCGAGTATTATGCAAGAGAAAGTAAAAAACGATCCGGTGCATCGCATCGGAGCGTTTTTGTGTTTATCGAATTTTACTGCCGGGAGCGACGTCATCCATAAAGATGACTTTAGCGGCTTCTTCGCCGTCCTTTTCAATGTCGGCGGCCAAAATCATACCCGCACTTTCCACACCGCACAGGGTGGCAGGCTTGAGGTTTGCCACCACGATGACGTTGTGTCCGATGAGATCATCAGGGGAGTACCATTTGGCGATACCGGAAGCGACGGTGCGCTCTTTACCCGAACCGTCATCCAGCGTGAGTTTTAAGAGTTTTTTCGCCTTTTTCACCGGTTCGCAAGCGAGCACCTTTGCGACGCGCAGATCGATTTCCGCGAACTTGTCAATGGTGATCTCGGGCAGGAAGGTGATACCTTCGTTTTCCGCTTCCGCTTCGGCGGCTGCCGCCTGTTCTTCGGCGATCTCGGCGAGCTTTTTCTCCACATCTATACGAGCAAACAGCGGAGTGGGTGTGCCGACCGCAAACGCATCCGATTTGCCGAAAACGGCGGTATCGTAGGTTGTAAGCGCATCCGCTACCTGCAGCTGTGCGAGGATCGCTTTGCCGGTTGTGGGCATAAACGGCTCTAACAGAATGCCGAGCAGACGCAGGCATTCGAGCAGGTTGTACAGCACTGCATTGAGGCGATCTTTATCCGCCTCGTTTTTGGCGAGCGCCCACGGTGCGGTCTCATCAATATATTTGTTGCAACGACCGGCGAGATTCATCACGGTTGCCGCGGCATCTGCATTGCGGTACGCATCCATCAGTTCGACGTATTTTGCAAGGGTGTCTTCTACCGTCGCGAGCAGATCCGCATCAGGACCTTCGGCGGCAGTGGGTTTTGTAACCTTGCCGTCAAAATACTTGTTGGTCATCGCAATGGTACGGTTGACCAGATTGCCGAGCGTGTTGGCGAGGTCGGCGTTGTATTTGTTGATGAGCGATTCGTAGGTGATGGTGCCGTCCTGTGCAAACGGGATTTCGGACAGCAGGTAGTAACGCACCGCATCCACACCGAAATGACGGGCAAGATCATCAGCATACAGCACGTTGCCTTTGGACTTGCTCATCTTGTCGTCGCCCGACAACAGCCACGGATGACCCAGCACCTTTTTGGGCAGCGGCTCACCCAGCGCCATCAGGATGATGGGCCAGTAGATGGTGTGGAAACGCACGATGTCCTTACCGATAACGTGCAGGTCGGCAGGCCAGTATTTGTTGTATTTTTCGGAAGAACCGTCGGGATCGTATCCGCAACCGGTGATGTAGTTGGACAATGCATCGATCCACACGTAGGTAACGTGCTTGTCGTCAAACGGCACCGGCACGCCCCAGGTGAAAGAGGAACGAGACACGCACAGATCGGACAGTCCGGGTTTTAAAAAGTTGTTGATCATTTCGTTGCGACGGGAGACGGGTGCGATGAAATCGGGGTTCTCCTCGTAGTACTGCATCAGGCGATCCTGATATTTGCCGAGTTTGAGGAAATACGCTTCTTCTTTTGCGTCCACGCAATCTCTGCCGCAATCAGGGCATTTGCCGTCTTCGGTCAACTGCGAGGGGGTGAAGAAGGATTCGCACGGCACGCAGTATTTGCCCTCGTACGCACCTTTGTAGATGTCGCCCTGGTCATACAATTTCTTAAAGATCTTCTGCACGACTTTTTCGTGATCGTCGTCGGTGGTGCGGATGAACTTATCATAGGTAACGTCCATGCAATCCCACACCGCTTTGATCTGGGCAGAGATACCGTCCACGTATTCCTTCGGGGTGATACCTGCCGCTTTGGCGTATTCTTCGATCTTCTGACCGTGCTCGTCAGAGCCGGTCTGGAACAGCACGTCAAAGCCTTGCATCTTCTTGTAGCGCGCAATCATATCCGCAAGCACGATATCATAGGTGTTGCCGATATGGGGCTTACGAGAAGTGTAAGCAATGGCGGTGGTAATGTAAAACTTCTGTTTATCCATAGTAAACTCCTTTCAAAGAGCGGAATTTCAATACAATATATTTATATTACCATAATTTTGTCAAAAAACAAGACCGAAAACGATATTTTCGTCTATTATTATATAAGGTATATATTATAGGACTTGTATAACCGAAAAAATTGTGATAGAATACTGTCGATTTATGAAAAGTGAGGATATAGAATTTGGCTGAAACGATTTTAGAGGGGTTTGCGGCACTGGACCTGCAACCCGAAACCGAAAAAGCATTGGAGAAAATGGGGTTTAAAATGCCCACCCCCATTCAAGAGCAAGCCATCCCGATTTTGATGGAGGGCAGAGATATCATCGCGAAAGCGCCGACAGGCACGGGAAAGACCTGCGCTTTCGGCATTCCGCTCATTGAGTGTTTGGACACCGAACTGACCAACGTGCAGGCGGTCGTGGTGTGTCCCACCCGTGAACTGTGTCTGCAGATTGCCGATGATCTGAAAAATCTCGCCGCGTTTCGTCCCGATGTGCGCATCGTGGCGGTGTACGGCGGTCAGGATATGAAAAAGCAGATTACGGCTTTGCAAAAACATCCGCACATTGTGGTTGCCACGCCCGGTCGTTTGCTTGATCACATGGAGAGAGGCAACGTGTGGCTGGGCGACGTGTACACCGCCGTGTTGGATGAAGCGGACGAAATGCTCAAAATGGGCTTTATCAAAGACGTGCGCCGCATTCTGAACGCGACGCCTGCTGATACGCAGGTGGTGATGTTCTCGGCGACCATTTCCCGTGAGGTAATGGACGTTGCGTGGGAATACCAGAACGATGCCGCTGAGATCACGGTGGAATCCGCAGGCGATAACCGTCCGAAAATCGATCAATACTCGTTGTCGGTGCCGTCGGTAGATCGTCTGGATACCATGCTTGCGCTGATTGACAAATTGGACTACCATCGCGTGATGGTGTTTGCCAACCGTAAGACCACCGTGATGGGTCTTGGCAAGAAACTGCAAAAACTCGGTCGCTCTGCTGATTGTCTGCACGGCGACATCGGACAGGGACAACGCAACACGGTGATGCGGAAATTTCGCGAAGGCAAGTTTGAAATTCTGGTCGCCACCGACGTGGCGGCGCGCGGTATCGACGTGGACGATGTGGAAGCGGTGTTCAACTACGACGTTCCGGATGAGAACGAATATTATCTGCACCGTATCGGGCGCACCGGTCGTGCCAAACGCCGCGGTGCTGCCTACACCTTTGAGGGTGAAGCGGATGCCTTCCGTATGCGCGACATTAAGAAGTACACCCATTCGGATATTCTGCCGCTGACCATCACCGAAGAGGGCGATTTTATCACCGAAGACGGTGTTCGGTTGTCGGTATAACCCATTTATTCAAAATCAGGATACGCTCCCCGTATTTTACGTACGGGGAGCGTATTTGCTTTGTTGCGATACATTTTTCACGTTTTTTTACTCCACACGGCGAAAAATAAAATTGGTAATTTTTCGGATTTTAGAATATTTATGCTCGGTTTTGATATATTTATACATTTTACGCGTGTAGGGAGTGGTGCGATCGGGGGCAACACCCCCTCATTTTATGGTTTTTGGGGGTGGTTTAGGGGGTATTTCATGGGTGCTTTCGGCTGGTTGCACAAAGTTTTGGCGTTTTTTCGAAATTGCGATTTTCGTAACCAATTATGGCAGAAATTGGTAGAAATTTGTAATTTACCGCGATTTTCGAACAAAACAATCCTCTTTCAAGGACTTTTCGAGGCTGAAAGGGGCGTTTGCGCTGTCAAGTTTGCGTTTTGCAATCATTGGCGATTTCAAAAGCTCTTTTTGCGGGTTTTGGGAGGATATAGGGGGAACCTTTGTGCAAACTATACAATTTCACCCCCGTTTTTGTTGTTTGACAAGGCAAAAATCTGTGCGTATAATACAAAAGGCTTCAGAAAAGGCGATTTCCCACAAGCTGCCCCATATCGCGATTTTGAATCGCGAAAATCAATTCTGTATATTTTTTGCAAGTTTTCCTCAAACTGTTATGGGTGAAACTTCCGGGCGGCAGAAAGGATTATGACAAGTATGCACAGTATGAAAGTCAAGCTGAAAGGATTGGTTGAGAAAATCTCCAATCATCACGGCAAACGGCTCTCGGCGCTGGCGCTGACCGTGGCGATCTTGGCGGGCACTTTGCTCGCGTTCCCCGCAATCGCGGAGGAAACGGTTGTAGTAGAAACGACCACGTCGCCTGCACACGTATCTGTCAGCACCATTAAGATGCTGGAGATGAACTTAGAGGCGATCAAAGCCGCGACCGTGAAAGCAAATGAGACCTATGCAGGTGAGATTCTTCCCTTGCACAACGTAATCTTACAGGTGGACGATACCGAATCGGTATTGTGTCTGCAGGCGGGCACCACTGTTCTGGAAGCGATTGCCGCTGCTGACGTTACTTTGGGTGAAGCGGATGAACTGACCGTAGAAGGCGACCGTTATATCACCGATGGACTGACCGTTGGCATCACGCGTGTTGCTTTCAGAGATTATGAAAAGACCTTCTCGGTAGATTATAAGACTGAAATTCAGTATAGTTCCGAGTTGCGTCAGGGCACATCCAAAGTTACGCAAAAGGGTAAAGAGGGCGTGCGCACCATCACCTACCGTGAACGTTTGGAAGACGGAAAAGTGATTTCTACTACCGAAATCAAAAACGAAATCACCACCCAGCCTGTCAATAAGATCATTGTCAAAGGCACCAAGGTGAGCAATGTTGTTTCCGAAGCACCGTGGGACATTCAGTTGGATGACAAGGCACAGCCGATCAACTACAAAAAAGTGTTGAGCGGTAAATGCACCGCCTATACCACCGACCGTGGCGATTCGGGCGCTTGGACAGCAACCGGCAAGCGGGCGCAGGTAGGAATTGTGGCGGTTGACCCCAACGATATTCCGTACGGCACCAAATTGTGGATCGTTTCCGCAGACGGCAAAACCGTGTACGGCTATGCGATCGCAGGCGATACGGGTGGCGCGGCGAAGAGCGGCAAGATCATTGCCGACCTGTTCTTCGACACCTACGGCGAATGCGAAAAATTCGGCAGACGCACCATGAACGTGTATATTCTCGGTTAGCCAAAGCATTCAAACCCGAACCAGCCTCAAAGGGCGATTTTTCGGTAGCTTTCGGCTCACTGTCGCGCATAGGCGCCAGCCTTATGTGCTCCGCTTCACCAAAATCTCCTCAAAAAATCGCACCTTTTAGGTCGCAGAATTTTGTGATTAACGGATTTTTTGGTGAGCAAGGCAAAAACGCAGTGAATACTGTACGTATTCACGAGTATTTTAACGATGTCTCGGCGGAAAATCCGTATCACAAAATCTGATTCGGGTTTGAATGCTTTGGCTAATGAAAACGGATGAGCATCGCTCATCCGTTTTTTTGCTGTTATCGCCTTTTGCGGCTTGCGTTGCCTTGACAGATGGGGGTAACAAGGTGTATGATGAATACGCCAATATTGTATTTCAAGGAGGAGAAAGTATGAAAAAAACATTGGCTTTGCTTTTGGCGTTTGTGATGTGTTTCCTGATGTTTAACGTAACGGGCGGCATCACCGCGAGCGCTGCTACCAAAACTGTCAAGAATATCGTGCCGACCAGGGTGTTGTATTCGTTGGATAGTTCCTGTCCGGTTTCGCTGATTTCCGGCTATCTCTTTGAATACAAGGTTACGTATACCGACAACACTTACACGACTATGCAGTATGCAGGGCTTGTAGCTAACGGATATACGCCTCCGACTATTTTGTATGTCGGCGACACCATCACGGTGCACGGTGATGCTCATATTGCTGCCGGCGAACAGCCGATTCGTTCGGTGTACGACGGATTTCCTTCGATTATGTATGTCGAGGTTGACTCGCTTATCGATTTTGTTTCTTCTTTGGGTGCAGTCAAAGAGAATGATCACTGCTTGATCGAGTATGAAAACGATGAAGAACAAACATACTGGTGGCATGTGAATGTGGATGCATCCGGCTTGTATGGCATCTGGCGTTATAACGATGATGATTTCAATGTCAACTTTGATAGCTTTTCTGTTGAAATTTTTGACGAGAATGACAATCTCGTAGAGTTTGACAACGAGAAACTGGCTTGGACCTTATATGCAGGCAAGGACTATGCGTTGAGCTTCCAATATACGTATAATACGGCTTATTCTGCCAACGATGTTGAGTTCTGGTTGCAGAAGCAAGCGGACCTTGCCAGAAATGGCTGGGTGAAAGATAACGGTAAATGGTATTTCTATGAAAACGGCGTGATGATTAAAAACGCCTGGCGCAAAGACTCCAAGGGTTGGGTACGTCTGGGCGCAGACGGTGCGATGGAAACCAACAAATGGGTGAAAGACTCAAAAGGTTGGTGCTATGTCGGCGCTGACGGCTATGCGGTTACCAACTGCTGGAAGAAAGATTCACACGGCTGGATCTATCTGGATGCCAACGGCTCTATGACCAAATCTAAATGGGTGAAATCTTCCGGCAAATGGTATTACCTCGATGCAGAAGGCTATATGCTCACCAACAAATGGCAAAAAGACTCCAAGGGTTGGGTGTATGTAGGCGATGATGGCGCAATGGTAATCAACAAGTGGGTGAAAGACTCTAAAGGTTGGTGCTATGTCGGTGCTGACGGCTATGCGGTTACCAACTGCTGGAAGAAAGATTCACACGGCTGGATCTATCTGGATGCCAACGGCTCTATGACCAAGTCTAAATGGGTGAAAGATAACGGCAAATGGTACTATTGCAACGCAAGCGGCTATATGGTTGCAAACACGTCTGTGAAGATCGGCAACAAGACCTATAACTTCAACGCAAGCGGCGTTTGCACCAACCCGTAAAGCGATATAAAAAAACGGATGAGCATTGCTCATCCGTTTTTTTGTTGTGTTTTGGGGGTGGATTGTTGTGCATATAGTCCAATTGACAAGCATTCCCAAACGGTGTATACTGGCTGTGTATGAATATTTAATTTTCAAGGGGGATGCACTATGAAAAAACTGTTATCTGTTACCTTGTGCCTGTTGATGCTGATTTCGCTGCTGTCAACGGGTCTTCTCAGTTTTTCTGCACACGCTGCGTACGGCGACGTGGAAGTGGATGCCGGCGATCTGATGGTTCCCGGCGATTGCGAAGGCAACCACGAGTATCTGTTTACCAAATTCGATGAAAACGGCCACTGGGACGAGTGTATTTGCGGCGATAGACAGCAGACGCTGAGCCACGAATACGCAAACGACTGCGATTCCACGTGTGATTGCGGTTATGTCCGTGAAGTCCCCGATCACGTTTACGCAACCACCAAGTTTGATGCCAACGGCCACTGGACCGCATGTGCTTGCGGTGATACGACCGAAGTGATCCCGCACGTATACGAGGGCGATTGCGACACCTCTTGTGATTGCGGTTACATCCGCACTATCGAGCACGACTATGCAACCACCAAGTTTGACGAAAACGGCCACTGGACCGAATGTGCTTGCGGCGACGCGACCAAAGTGCTTCCGCACGTGTATGACGACGACTGCGATCCCACATGTGATTGCTCTTATGTCCGTGAAGTCCCCGACCACAACTATGCAACCACGAAGTTTGTCGAAAACGGCCACTGGACCGCATGTGCTTGCGGCGATACGACCGAAGTGATCCCGCACGTATACGAGGGCGATTGCGACACCTCTTGTGATTGCGGTTACATCCGCACTATCGAGCACGACTATGCAACCACCGAGTTTGATGAAAA
>JAZRQN010000056.1:0-3277 GCA_045649855.1 Acutalibacteraceae bacterium
CAGATCGTGAAAATGACACCGCTGCAGTACATTACAAAGTTGCGTATCACAAACGCAAAAAGTTTATTGGAAACCACCAGCTACAATGTCACCGAAATTGCCCAAACGGTCGGATATGACAATCCGCTCTATTTCAGCAGACAGTTCAAAAAATATACAGGTGTATCTCCAAAAGAATATAAACAAAAGAAGTTCGGGGATGACACCTAAATACATCATTCATCCTAACCACGCCCCAACACATTCACCGTCTTATTTCTCGATAAGACGGTGAAATTTTCTATATGAGCAGGCATATCGCCTACATAGTGTAAAAAAATCCTTTGAAGCCCAATGTTATTCTAACGGCAAGCTATCCGCTTTGGTTACGGAATCGGGGAATACCGATGTCTTTAACAAATCCACAGGATCGATTTCCAAAACATCTGCAATGGAAAAGAATACATCCAACGAAAACGTTTTGGCAATGCCCGGTGCTTCAATCGAACTGACAAGCGAGCGACTGATCCCCGCTTTTTCAGCAAGCATTTCCTGAGAAAGACCGCGTAATTTTCTCAAGGCACCGATGGCAATGCCAAGTTGAATTAAACGATCACGGTTGTCGAATGGTGTTTCTTTACTCATAATTAGGTCACTTCCAGTCAAATCTTATACAAATATTATAAATAATTTCTATTTTTGTTTCAGCATTTATGCAAAAGCAATTAACTGAATTAGTGAGCAATGTTATAATTTTCCAAACAAATGCTTACAAAAACGATCAAAAGCAACGGCAGTTCATCCGCCGTTGCTTTTGTCATTTGTGCAGATCAACTATTTATAAATTCGACAAATCGCAAGAACGCCGCTTTACCGTCGTCATTTCGTTTGAACACACCGGCATCATTAAGGACCTCTAAAAACACCTTGCCAATCTCCTGCTCAAGAATTTCTCGGACATTTTCCTCATTCAGCTCGGGATGACGGTGTAAGACACCGCTTGCCCACGTAGCGTGTTGTGACAGTTCGGGAATAGCAATCAGACTTTGTCCGTTCAACAATGCTCTCTCAAGCATATCCAACTCCCTTGCCAACCGGGAAGGAAGAACAGCCAGTCCCATAACCTCAATAAGTCCGATGTTTTCTTTTTTGATATGATGCAATGTCGGATTGGGATGAAAAAGACCGAGCGGTCTTTCTTTCGTAGTGAAATTGTTTCTCAACACCAAGTCACAGATGTAAGTGGAGCCGTTTTTACGAGCAATCGGTGTAATGGTATTGTGCGGAATACCGTCTGTTTCCGCAAAAACCAGTACAGATGAATCGCTATACGTTCTCCAGCGTTCCAGTACCAAGTCACAACATTTTGCCAACTCATCACGATCTTGTGAGCAGAGTCGAACGACCGACATCGGCCACTTAACAATCCCCGCTCGAACCTTGGGATACTTTGGAATGTCAAAAGCAGTTTCTACCTCTGCCATCTCCATTGCGAAGGTATAGCGACCGCCTTGAAAATGCTCATGAGTCAAAATGGAGCCGCCGACAATCGGCAGATCGGCATTGGAACCAACGAAATAATGCGGAAGAAAATCCAGAATATCAAACAATTTTCCGAACACCGCCGCATCGATCTTCATCGGTGTATGTTGCTTGTTAAAAAATATACAATGTTCGTTGTAGTAACCGTAAGGCGAATACTGAACCTGCCATTCTTCCCCACCGACACTCAACGGAATCGGCCGCAAATTTTGACGGGCAGGATGAGTCGCCGTTCCGACAAACCCTGCATTTTCGGGACAAATCTGACATTTCGGATAGGTAGCAGATTTATGTTTTTTTGCCGCCGCAATATCACGAGGATCCTTTTCCGGCTTGGAGCAGTTTATGGTGATGTCCAGCATACCGTATTCACACGGGAACATCCATTTCAAGTCTTTTGCAATACGATCCGCACGGACATAGTTTGTATCCTTACTAATTTGGTAATACCATTCGGTTGCCGCGTCGGGACTTGCTTGGTATCGCTTTTCAAATTCAGCAATCATCTCACGCGGCATCGGCGTTAAAATCCCCATCAGCTTGGTATCAAACAGATCGCGGGAATTCACCGTATCCGCAATGATCGCCTGTTTGCACGCATAATCCACCAACGGTTGTAAAATCTCATCAATTGTTTGATACGGATCTTCCGACGTATCGACCTTCCAATCGGAAAGATGAAGTGCATCCATCAGCGCGTTACGAACGACCAACTCATCTGCACGAGCAATCAAACGGCGCTCTATTCCGTAATCAATCAAATTTTGAATAGCTGCACAAATCAACGATCTCACCTCCGTATATTAAAGAATCTCAAGGCCGCCGTACGGTCTGATTTTCATTTGATGGCAAGCACCGTCGCCGAAAACTCGTTCCATTTCATATTTATACGCCTTCACCACATCAGCAGGAACAAAGGCTTGTATCGTTCCCGCAAAACCACCTCCGTGAACACGAACAGCGCCCTTATTTCCAAGAATGGTTTTACTGATTGCCAAAGCAAGCGGAATGGCTTGTTCCGTCGGAGATTTGGTGGAATACAAGTTCTGCAGGAGATTTGCAGACGAATTACCCGATTCGTTCACCAACAGCAAAAATCTGTCGATATCACCGCTTCTCAACGCATTGGCTTCGTCCTTTGCGCGTTTGGTTTCAGCAAAGAAGTGCATAGCTCTCATAATGGCGCGATCGGAGCAGACCTTTCTGAGTTGCGGAAGTTTATTGTAAAACTCTTGATCGCTTACATCACTGAGCACATCACACCCAAAGTATTCTGCAACCTGCTTCATTTCTTCGCGGATCGCCACATAGTCGTCTGTCAAATTCTCGTGACTGCTTTTGGTATCGGTGATGCACAGCGTGTATCCGTATTTTTCAAAATCGAATTCGATTTTCTCAATGATCGGATCGCTGGTATTTTTGAAATCGATCGTTACCAAGCCGCCGAACGACGAAACGGTTTGATCCAAAAGTCCGCACTTCTTTCCAAAAAACACATTTTCAGCAAACCATCCGTACTGTGCAATTTCAAAAGCCGTTGCTTTGCCGTTATAATAATGTTGATTGATAACCGTACCGATCAGCGTTTCAAAAGCTGCAGACGAGGAAATACCTCCGCCGCAAATCACGTCCGAAGTGGTGTACATATCAAACCCGGATACCACAACGCCTTTTTCTTTGAATTTGGATATAATACCCTTCACAAGAGCAGTTGTACCGTCATCCTCATTGTTAGGTGCTATATCACCGAGTGAAA
>JAZRQN010000057.1:0-9449 GCA_045649855.1 Acutalibacteraceae bacterium
GAGGTCGCCACCGAAGATGATGCCCTGACGAGCATACGCATCCGGAATGGTGAATGCTACTTCAAAGTCTTTCATGGTGTCGACTTTGTAGGTCAACACACCCCAGTTGCCGCTCGCAACAGCAGGGTTGTTTTTCAAAACGCCGTTGTTGGCTTCGCCGTACCAACCGGTGCTCCAAGAGGTAGAGCCGTTGGAAACTACCTGCGATTTGGTAGCGGGTTTTGCAAAGGAGTAGCCTGCAAATTCAGGCAAGCCCCAAGCTTCATATTTTGCGCTCATGGTGTGTTCATAGTCCCAATCGGTTGCTTCTTCTGCTGCAACAGGCAGAACAGCGCCGGTCAGAACCATGCCGCACAGCAACGCAAGGCTCGACAACAGAGCCAAAACGCGTTTGTGCATTGCGATTTTGTTCATAGATCTCTCTCCTTTTCTCTCCCTTTACGGGATAATGATACAGCATCATTTTACCGCTTTTCGGATATCTTTGTCAATGTACAATATGCACGATTTTATCGTGTTAAAATCGTGAAATTGACGATGTGGCGTTTCACTTCGACAAAAAACGAAAAACGGCACCTGTGGGGGTGTGCACCACAGATGCCGTTTTTTATTATATTATACTACATTGTATATAGCGATATATAGCGCCTTTTATAACCCGTTTTGCATCTTGGCAGCAGTCAGGGTGTTTTTCATCAACATAGCAATGGTCATCGGGCCGACACCGCCGGGAACGGGGGTGATATACCCTGCCACGGATTGGACGTTATCAAAATCCACGTCGCCGCACAGCTTGCCATTTTCGTCTCGGTCCATACCGACGTCAATAACGGCAGCACCCTCTTTCACCATATCGGCGGTGATGAATTTCGGTTTGCCCACAGCGGCAACCAGAATGTCCGCGGTGCGGCACACATCGGCGAGGTTTTGCGTGCGAGAATGGCAGATGGTAACCGTACCGTTTTTCTGCAACAGCAGCATTGCCATCGGCTTGCCGACGATGTTACTTCTGCCGACCACCACGCACTGTTCGCCTTCCACCTCAACGCCGCTTCTGGCAAGCAGTTCCATCACACCTGCAGGGGTGCAGGGCAGGAAGGTGTAGTCGCCGATCATAATATGTCCCACGTTCTCCGCGTGGAATGCGTCCACGTCTTTTTGGGGGGAGATCGCTTCGATGACCGCTTGATCGGACAGCGGTTTGGGAAGCGGCAACTGGCACAAAATGCCATGAATGTCCGCGCGATTGTTGAGTTCATCCACCACCGCGAGCAACTGCTCTTCAGTAGTATCTGCAGGCAGGGTGATTTCTTCGGAATAGAAGCCGACCTCTGCGCACGCTTTTTTCTTGTTGTTCACATAAATACGAGAGGCAGGATCATCGCCCACCAAAATCACCGCCAGACCGGGGGTGATGCCTTGTTCTTTCAGTTTTACAACTTCAGCGGCAACCTCCGCACGCACTGCGGCGGAAATCGCTTTGCCGTCAATTATCTTCGCCATCGTCCGTCTCCTCTTTGTTCTCAACCGTTTCGGTTTGTTCATCATCTTCAGCGACCTCTGCGATCTCCTCGCCTGCCTCGTGCGTTTCCGCAGACAGCATTTCACGGTCGGCAAATAGGTTTTTGGGGGCGCGCTCACTGTGCGCTTTGATTACAAAGTACAGCACAACGCCGCCGACCACGCACAATGCCGCCAACAACTGGGATACGCGCATGGTGCCGAGCGGCAAACTGTCGGTGCGCAATCCTTCAATCCAGAAACGGCCGATACCATACCACACGATGTAGGTACAGAACAGTTTACCTTTGAAAGTATAGGCTTTTTTGGACAAAATATGTAACAAAACAAAGCCAGCAAGACACCACAAAGACTCGTACAAGAAGGTGGGATGCACGGGACGGGTAACGTCGTAACCCGAACCGTTGAGTCCCAGCGAAATGATCGAGCCGGTCATACCCCACGGCAGGTCGGTGTTACCACCGAACGCTTCCTGATTGAAGAAGTTGCCCCATCTGCCAAGTGCCTGACCGATGAAGAAACCGACGGATGCCAGGTCGAACGCAGCAAGGGTGTTGATCTTTTTCACACGGCACATCCACAGACCGGTTACAAACGCACCAATCACTGCACCGTATATTGCAATTCCGCCGTCCCAAATACGCAAAATACGGACAGGGTCTTCAAAATACCACGATCGATTGTCGTTGAACAGCACGTAATACAAACGCGCGCCGGCAATCGCAAACAGCGCGGCGACCACCACAGCATCGGTCAGGGGATCCAGTTCAATGCCAAAACGCGGTTTCGCAAATCGTACCGCATACAGCACCGCCAGCAAAAAGCCGAGCGCAATCAACAGACCGTACCAGTGAATGGTGAACGGTATACCAAACAGATTAAACTCCGCCAACGCAGGGTTGATTTCGAACGTCCAGCCAAGAGCGGGAAATTCAATATATTCCATGTGAAAAAGCCTCCTTTAGTGTTCTGATGCAATAGGGTATACCACCGACAACGCCATATTCTCGGTACACAGTCCCTTGTGCAATATCGTATATACCGATTGTACATCAAGAGCAGCAACGCTGTCAATCAGTTCAAACGGTTTTCTGCCGTAAAAATGATCGTCCACGATCCAATCGCCGCAGTTTTCCACGTCGTTGAGTCCTGCGATCAAACGTCCGTACAACGCGTTGCGTTCCTCAGCAAACCGCTCTTCGTCCAAACCGTCCGTTTTGAAACGTTGAATCTCTGCAAGCAACGCTTGTGCCACTGCATCGGGGTCGCTCGATTCGCCGCTGAACAAGCACGCCGCATAGCCACTTCCCTCAAAATATCCGCCGCCAAACGTTTCGTTGATGAGTCCTTCTTCCATCAAGCGCGTGTATAGTGCCGATCCGCGACCACACAGCAATTCCAGCAACAATTCTGCCGCCATCAATTCCTCTGCTGTGTGCAAATAGCCTGCCGACACCGGTTCTTTAAACCCAATATAAAACATCGGTGATGCGATAGGCATATAATCTTCGGAGCGGTGTGTTTCCACCATTGCAGGTTCGGCAACGTGTTGCCGCTCCAGCGTGAACGGCGGCGCAGGTTTTAACAAATCGTCCGCCACCCGTTCTACCAATTCTTTGGTTACATTACCGCTGACCACCAACACCATATTATGGAGGTTGTAAAAGGTACGATAACAATCATACAGCAAATCAGAGGTGATCTCTGCAATAGACTCCACCGTACCTGCTATATCAATGCGCACGGGATGCTGACTATACAGCATCTGCAACACGCGGAACATCGCCAGGCGTTCGGGATCGTCTTCGCACATACGGATCTCCTGCCCGATAATGCCACGCTCTTTTTCCACGTTTTCGGGGGTGAAATACGGATTTTGCACGAAATCCAACAAAATCCGCAACGATTCTTCCAACTGACCCGTGCAGGAGAACAGATACGCCGTCTGTGAAAACCCTGTATACGCATTGGCGGAAGCCCCTGTCTTTGCGTATTTTTCAAACGCATCACAGTCTTCGTTCTCAAACAATTTGTGTTCCAAATAGTGCGCAATGCCTGCCGGCACGTTCACCGCTTTTCCATCCACCTCAAAGGCGGTATCCACCGAACCGTATCGGGTCGCAATCACCGCATACGCGGAGGTGTAGTGCGCTTTGGGACACACGTAGATAGGCAGACCGCTTGCGTGCGCGCCTGCATACACCGTTTCTCCCGTGCGCGGAATATTGATTTCCTGCCAATTCATACACCCACCTCCGGCATCACCGTGAACACACTGACAAGGGTAACGGTTTTGGCGAGTGCCACGATGTCTTCACGCGAAACCGCACGAATTTTCTGCACAGCGGTTTCCGGATCCATCACCATATCCAGCAGGGTCTGCCCCAGATACCATCCGACCAGATTGCCTTGTAAGTTTTCATATTCCTGCATACGGTACGTCAGATACCGTCGCGCCTGCTCCAATTCCTCGTCCGAAAACGCGTTGTTGCGGATATTGTCCAGTTGATGCAAAATCTCCTGCTCCGCGATTTCCAAGTTTTGCACATCCACGCCGCTGTCCACCGTCAGCACACCCTTGGTGCGTTCAAAAGCGGAACTGCAATAATAACACAAACTCATTTTCTCGCGCACGTTGCGGAACAACAGCGACGTCGGACTGCCGCCGAACAACGCCGACAGCAACCGCGCGGTCATCACCGCGTTGGTATCAGGTTCGTGTGCCTGCAACCGAAAGCCCATGGACAATTTCGCTTGGTTGACCTGCATCCGTTCGATTGCACGGCGCGGCGCAGACGAAGGGTCAAACGTCGTGATGGTCTCGCCTGCGTGCGGTGCGCGCGCTTGTTGTGCAAACGCCGCTCGGACGTTGTCCGCAACCTGTTCACCGCTGTCATCCGATACGTATACCCATTGAAACACCGCCGTTTCCAGCAGCTGTTTCCACGCATCGGTGATCTCCTCTCGGGTGAGTGCCTGTGCGGCAGGAACGGTGCCAAACGGGAACAAGCCGTACGGCTCACCGCCTGCGCACAGTGCTTCTTCACGCATACGCGCATAGGTGCGCTTATCATTCACCGCCGCCGCAATTCGCTCTGCCAGACAACGCTTTTCCTGCTCCACATCCCCTGCATCGAACAAACCGTCCGCGGACAGATGCGGTTTGAACAGCATTTCCAGCATCAACGTCGCGCACTCTGCCGCCACGTCCTCACCGTGCAAACAAAAACGGTTTTGGATGCAAGAGATGCTGAAAGACAGCACCTGATGATCGCCGAGTTTTTGTACACTGCTGCTGAGGGAGGCACCGTACAGACGGCTGAGCCGTCTGTGCATCGTGATCATATCGGGGGATTTGGCAGTCGATCGGGTCAACAGATCCGCTAAAATCGCATTTGCCGTTACCGTTTCTTCGCGCAGCGGTAAAAAGATACCGACCGACAGTTTCAACGTTTTAAAACGGTTGTCCCGAATGGATAAAAAACTGACACCGTCCGCCAGCATTTGTTTTTGCAGCATATTCGCACCTCTTTTGCAAAACTCTACACCTGTATCAGATCATATAATACGTAGTGTTTCCATACAAAGAAGAAAAATGCGGCGCAGGATACTGCCATATCCGCGCCGCAAACGTTATCTTCCGTATCTGTAATCGATGGATTTGTAATATCTTTCCCGATACACGCCTTTTTTCGGTTTGGTGTCGGTGAGCACCAAACCCAAAATACGGCCGTTGATATTCTCGTTCTCAACACTTTCCTGCGCCACGCGAAGGTCTTCATAGGTCGTTTGTCCTTCGCGCACCACCAATACCACACCCACGATATCTTCGGTCAGCATCAGCGCATCCGCCACCAGGTTGATGGGCGGTGTGTCGATGAAAATATAATCGTATATGCCTTCCGCTTCACGCAACAACGCTTTCATCGTGTCGGAGCACAACAACTCTTGCGGATTGGGCGGAATCGGGCCTGCAGGCAACAAATCGAGATTGGGGGCAATCTCCTTGACCACCGCCTCTTTCAACGTCTGCATGCCGCCCAACACCTTGGACAAACCATCAGCTCGGCTCACGCGGAACACACGGTCAAGAGAGGGGTTGCGCATATCCGCGTCGATGAGCAGGATTTTAAAATTGGTCTGCGCCATGACGATGGACAGGTTCGCGGCACTGGTGGATTTGCCCGCGTGCGGTTCTGCACTGGAGATTACCACCGATTTGCGATCCGAAGTTGCCATTGTAAACAACAGGTTGGTGCGCAACGTTTTATACGCTTCCACGATCTGGAAGGATTTTTTCTTAGCATTGCGCGACTGGTTTGCATCCGTGCTCGCGCCTTGAGGGGTCAACTTTTCGCTCATAGTTCTTCCTCCGAGCAATCAATATCTGCCGTTTTCTCTCATTCGTATCAACTGTGCATCTGCAATGATGGGATTTCGCCCAACAAAGGCATATCGGTGAATCGGCGCAGATCTTCTTTGTGTTTGATGGTGGTGTCGCTCAAGAAAATGATGAAGGATATCACTGCAACCAACATAAAACCGAGTGCCGCGCCCAAAATTACGTTGCGCACGTGATTGGGGCCGGTTTTGACCGCCGGCATCACGTCGCCCAGCGGCGTAACCGTACCGGAACCAACCGTATCCAACAGCACGTCCGAGGACACGTCGCAAACCGCTTGGCAAACCGCCTGCGCAAACACCGCGTCGGAAGATACCGCCTTGACCTGAATGATCGCCGAGTCTTCCGTGGTGCTGATGCGTAACGCGCTTGTAATCTGAGCAGCAGTGGCAGGCTCGGTGATGCGTTCAGTCATCATCAAAATCGTTTGTGCATCACGCAAAATCACTGCATAACTGTTGGTCAACATTCGAGAAGCATACAGGTTACTGGTGGTCGCCATACCCGTATCTTCGTCCGTATTCTGTACAAACAAAGAAATTTCGGCGGTATATTGGTCATCCGCCCAAAAAACGGTATACGCAGATGCCAGCAAGGCACCGCATACCAAACCAAGCAACAACCATTTGAGTCTGAACAAAAACAGATCCAGCAGCGCTTCCAACGTGATGTTCTGCATAATTACCTCCCGTTATTTCCAAGACGGAATCCAATCCGCCGTACAATGCATATCCATCATATAATTATACGCATTAAAAGAAAGGATGTCAATACGGTAAATTGACTTTACTTTTTTCGACGCACTTGTTATAATGAGGCGCAGACATTCTACCAAAAGGAAGAGAATTTGTATGTCAACATCCAAACATACCGCATTCTTACAAGGTCTTCGGGACGGGTTGCCGATCGGGCTCGGCTATTTTGCCGTGTCGTTCTCGCTGGGCATTGCCGCGCGAGGCGCAGGGCTCACACCGCTCGAAGGATTTTTCGCCAGTTTGTTCACCACCGCTTCCGCCGGTGAACACGCCGTGTTTTCGCTTATGACGGCAGGCACCGTCGTTTTGGAGGTCATCCTCATCACCCTCATTGCGAGCGGTCGGTATCTGCTGATGAGCTGTGCCTTGAGCCAACGCTTATCTCCCGACACCCCCATGCGCCATCGCTTGCTGATCGGCGCATACGTAACCGACGAATTGTTTGGCATTTCCATCGCGCGTCCGGGGTATCTGGAACCGCCTTATTTCTACGGCGCGGTGCTCACTTCGGTACCGTTTTGGGCGGTGGGCACGGCACTGGGTATTGCGATGGGTAATCTGCTGCCTGCTCGCGCGGTCAGCGCGTTAGCGGTAGCTCTTTACGGTATGTTTCTTGCTATCATCGTGCCGCCTGCACGAAAAAACAAGATTATCGCTCTGTTGGTAACCGTCAGTTTTATCTGCAGTTATCTCGCCGCCAAACTCCCCCTCATCAACACCTTATCCGAGGGCAACCGCACCATCATTCTCACCTTGGTAATTGCAGGTCTCGGAGCGCTCTTCTTCCCCGTGAAAGAAGGTGATGGTAATGGTTGAGAGATTGCTGTACATCGCCGCGATGGCACTCACCACCTATCTCATCCGCGTGTTGCCGTTCACCCTCATCCGCAAACCCATTCGCAATCAATTTATCCGTTCCTTTTTGTATTACGTACCGTACGTTACCTTGGCAGTAATGACTTTTCCTGCCATTCTGAACGCGACCGGCTCTCCCATTGCAGGTGCTATTGCACTTGGCGTGGGTATTGTTGCCGCTTTTTGCCACCTCGGGTTATTGCCCGTTGCAGCCATTTGCTGCGTGGTAGTGTTCGTCGCAGAATTGTTTTTGGTATGATTTTCCGTTTTGATATTGTATCCGTATTATATTTATGTTATGCTTATGTCAACAATAGTAAGGAGTGATCGTATGTCCGCAACATGCGTTTTAAAAGTACAATCTCCCGACAAGCAGGTCGTGTTTGATCTGTTTATCGAAAACGGGAAACCGTTGTATGCCGTTTCCTATAAAAATGCCATTTTGTATGACAAGGCCGCGCTTGGTCATCAGATCAACGGTGTGGATTTGAGCGAAAACGTCGTTTTCTGTGAAGCAACCGTCGAGGATCAAACCGTTTCGGTGCCGCTGATGGGCAGAATGAAAACCGTGTCCGCCGCTTACACCGCCGCGAATATCGCACTGAAATCCGCTGACCTGCCGTTCGTTTTGGAAGTGCGCGTATACAACGAAGGCGTTGCGTTCCGTTTTGTGTACGACGCCAAAGCAGGTAAGACGGTCAACGCGGAATACACCGCGTTCAAAGTATCTCCCGATGCGTTTGCGTATGCCTCTTTCGGTTGCCGCAACGCAGGTTGCCAGCGTTTTGAACGTTTTGCGAACTACAACGGCATCTGCTACGAAGCCTCCTACGATCGCTTCCCCGTCAAAGACATCTTCGGCCCGAACGAAAAGCAGAACCTGTTCCATGAACTGCGCGACGGTGCCAAAGATGCGGAAAACTTCATTTTGACCCCGATGGCAATTGAATTCCCCGAGCAAGACGGCAAAGTGCTGTACGGTGCTATTCTGGAAGGCTGTGTCCGCCGTTACGTCGGCGTTAACCTCCGCCAGAAAGGCAACGGCTTGTTTGAACTCAACACCACCTATCAGCCGGGCAAACAGTTTGTCGATTTCGACGTAACCGGCGATAACGTGGTTACCCCCTATCGTATTCTGGCGATCGCAGAGGATCTCAACGCGTTGTACAACAACCCCATCCTCTCCACCGTCAATCCGCCGGCAAAAGGTGATTTCTCCTGGGTTGTCCCCGGTAGAAGCGCTTGGTCCTGGCGTTCCAACGGCAGTTTCACCGGCAAGATCGACACGATGTACAGATACACCGACGCCGCTATCAAACTCGGCTTCGAATACAACATCCTGGACGGCAGATGGTCGCTGTTCGCAGACGACATCCCGACCCTGTTCAATCTGGTGGAAACCTTGGTGAAAGATTCCGCACCGTTCAGTGTCAATCAGGTGGTGTGGAGTGGCTTCACGGCGAACGAAGCCCGTTTCCCGCTCGGAAAAAAGGCGGAAGAACTCACCCGTGGCGTGCGTATCTACTATCCTGACTATACATACATCGAGAAACTGTTTGCGAAGATTGCAGACCTGGGCATCAAAGGCTTTAAAATGGACTTTATGCCGCCCGAGGATCAGCCGGAAGCAGGCGTCGATATCTACGAATGGATCGCCAAACTCGCAGAGAAACATCATCTCGCTGTCAACTTCCACGGTGCAATGAAACCGAACGGTCTGAACATTTCCTATCCCAACGTGCTCAACTACGAAGGCATCTTCGGACACGAAATGGCACCTGTGCGTAAGCCCGAAAACGAAACCCACCTGTTCACCACCCAGTATCTCACCCGCGGCCTTGCCGGTCATGCGGACTTTACGCCGCACGTGCAAAGCGCCTACGGTCTGGCGGAGTTGGTGTTCGTAGATGCGCCGT